>JAVRPX010000204.1:0-3563 GCA_032161985.1 Mycobacterium sp. | reverse complement strand
GGGCCGGTCGGGCCGGACTCGACTGCCGACGAGGTGAGCCCGCCGGAACTGCTCACCGACATCTCGCGGGGCGGATTCAGCGGTCTCCGATCACGATCGGGCGCGTCGTGCGTTGGCGTCGACAAGCCCGATGATGACGCATCAGACGCCGTGGATCCCGACTCCGGCGACGAACTCGACAGCGACCGCGGATCAGACGGCGAACTCTTACTGGAATCGGCCGGTTCGGCGAGCGCCACTCCGGGTGTATTAGCGACCCCGATCCCTACTCCCAGCGCGACCGCCAAGGCCCCGACGCGGCCGATGTGCTTTGCGGTACCCATCGCCAGTCCTCCATCCATGTCCCGGCGAAACGACGGCCACCGAATCCGGTGTCGAGTTCCGGGAGGGGAATCTTCGCTCGCCTCCGGTGCGAAGGAACTCAGTAGTGGACCACTGCAATCTCGCTCGGCTTCGGCGCCGTACTACTGAGTGGCCGTCGAGCGCTGATTGCTCGACGTTTACGTACAGGCCGATCACGTCGGGGGCGACGCCGGAGTCGCGCAGTCGCAAAGCGCGCGTTGTCGTCGGGTCGACTCAGCAGGACGATACTGAAATCGTCACCGACGCCCAGCCAACGCCTGCGTAGGCGAACTTCACTCTGTACGCGTTTTGTGAGGTAGCAGAGCGCCGAGTTCGTCGCGACTCGTGGTTCCGGTTTTCATCATTGCGCGGTAGATGTGACTCTCGATGGTTCGGATCGAAAGAGTCAGTCTCTCGGCGACCGCGCGGTTGGACAATCCCTCACCGATGAGCATCACGACCTCTGCTTCCCGGTCGGTAAGCGGCAAGGTCTCGCTGGCCTGACGAAGCGCCGGAGTACAGGCACCGCCGCATTGGTCAGCCAGGGCATTTGCACGCGTCGAGCATCCCAGAGCCGATCCCCGTCTATCTTGGCGACGGTACGCGAGGGCCGCATGGGCAGCCGCATCGACAGCGGCGACGAGATCACCCATGCGCTCGAATTCCTCTGACACGGAAGATAATTCGGCGCCGTCGCCATCGCGCAAGGCGGCGGCGAACCGTGCCGCCAATCCCGCTCGCCGCCCTTCTACGATCGATTCGAGCTCGCGCAACCTCGGCGCGCTGGTGCGAACACCAAATTGGGTAGCGGTCTGCAGACACAACACCTCTGCCGCGAATCGTCCCGTGGCTCTGGCCCTTTCGGCCGCCGAAAGCAAGACGGCGACCGCCTCAGTGACGGCGCCCTGGCCCGCAGCCACCCACGCCCTGGCCAGGCTCTGCTCGTGGTCCAGAGACCGAAATCGGCGTTGCACCTTGTCGAGCGCGGCAAGCGCGGCCGCTGCTTGCTCAGTCGAACCACATATCGCCAATGCAGTCGCATGGGGTATGCGATAACGGTATCCAAAGCCACCGGGATGCGACGCGGACAACCCGTCGGCCGCCTGTTCCAGCAGCGCGCAGGCGCGGTGAAGATCGCCAGCGCCAAGCGCGGCTCGACCAGCCACGGCCGCGCCAAGCAATTGAGCGGCTCCCGGGAGATGGGCAGCCTGCTGCTGCGTGCGCTCGGCCACATCAAGCGCGTCCGCAATCTGGCCCGAGAACAGCAGTGCGCTGACTTCGGCGTCGGCGATGTTGAACCTCATGTGGGGAGCGTCGAGAGTGCGAGTCGCGACGATGTATCCAGCGTTCGCGTCAGCCAGGGCTTCGGTGGTGTGCCCCGCGTCCGCGGATATCTGGGCGAGGGCCCAGGCTATCTCGGCGCCAACGACCGGAATGTCCGCCAAAGCAAGGTTTTTCGAGGCCCGCATCGCCGCCTCTGGCTGGTCCATCGCAAACCAGTAGATCGCGACGAAGGCGTCGATGTAGGTGCGAGCATGCGGAGGTGTGGAACGCAACGCATCGTCGATGAGCTCTTTGGCTCGCGGCGGATCACCAAGCGCCCACAGCATATTGCTGGAACGCACGAATGCGAATCTGGCGCGGTCGTGATCTGTCAGCTGGCTGGTGGGGATATCCGCGAGCACAGCCTCCGCCTCCTCGCCCCGCCCCGCCCACGACAATGCGTGCGCCCGAACAAAGTTGGGTTCCGGTCCCGCTCCGGCATGTATTGCCGCCGCTGCGAGTCGCTCCGCGAGGTGCAGGTCGCCGAGCCAGACCGCGCCGTGCGCTGCCCTCAAGAACAGATCGGCATCGGGTGTGAGGTCGGAGTCGAGACTCAACGAAGCGCGGCGCACGACGACGCGGATTTCGTCGCGGTCGCTCGATGCGGCGAGCTCAGTGGCGACAAGTCCGCGTAGCCGTCGCAGCCGGCTGTGCGCCGCACGTTTAAGGCGTACTTGTCCGTAGAGCGGATGCGCCACCCGCACCTCGATGCCGCGGCCAGCGGGCTCGAGCGCGATGAGGCCGCGCGTCTCGGCCTCCTCAACCGCGGCCGCATTGGTGATCCGCGTCAGGGCCGTGAACTCTATCGGCTCCCCGACAGCCAGCACGTCGATCACATCGCTGACGGGCGCGTGCAGATCTCCGATACGGGATTCGATCAGCTCGACCAGGCCTGGCGGCATGATCGGATCACCAATCCACCGCCAGCTTCCGTTCTCTTGCGCAATCCGGCCGTCGGCGAGCTCCTGCTCGACGATGTTCCGCAGATAGAGACCATTACCGCGGGTTAGCGCCCATATCCGCTGGACAGCATCCAGATCCACCGAACCTGCCAACGTTGCCGACAGCAGCGTGGCGGTTTCGTCGAGCGACAGTGGCTTGACCTCAAGTCGGTCGAACTGGCCAGCCGTCCATGAGTCCTGTATCGCGGCTGGAATGGGCTCATCGTCTCGGGCGGTGAGTATCACTTTTGCCGCGCCTCGCTGCACGATCTGATGCACAACGAACGCCGACAGATCATCGAGCAGGTGTACGTCATCGACGCCCAGGACCACGTTGGCGCCCGAAGGCGCGGCAGTCAGCGACTCGATCACCCCTCGCAGTAGCTGAACTGTGTCCGTGACCCCCGACGGCGCCCACGCAGTAAAAGCACCCAGCGGAATTGCCCGTGCGGAAGATGTGCCCACCGTCCAGCGGGTTTCGCAGCCCTGCGAAGCGGCAGCCGCCAAAGCTTCACGGGCGATCCGACTCTTCCCCACACCCGCCGGTCCGCAAACAAGGATGCCGGAGACGGCCGATGCCGAGATGGCGGCCTCGATCGTCCGCATCTCCCCCGCGCGCCCAATTAACGGCCACGACAAACGCATGTTAGGGAGCCTAAAAGGCTTCATAGCTCCACGAGGAAGTTATGACGACTTCGGCCCAGCGTCAGGCACCCTTCTTGACCTTCAACACCTGCTTGCGCAGGCCCTCGGTGGCAGTCTCCACGCCACCCTTCATCGCACGCTTGAGCACGAATCCCGGCAACGGGATCGACAGGTCGATGGTGATGTCGAACCTGACCTTGGTCTTGTCCCCGTCGGGTGTCAGCGTGTAGGACGCATCCTGGGCCTTCAGTTGACCCGCGCTGACCAGCGTCCAACTCACGACGTCGCCTGCCCAGGTGTACTCGACGATCT
>JAVRPX010000203.1:0-8563 GCA_032161985.1 Mycobacterium sp. | reverse complement strand
AACTCTCCGATGTCGGAAAGTCTTTCATCGCAGGCATTCTCGAGCACGCCCAGGAGATCAGCGCCGTCACAAACCAGTGGGTTAACTCCTACAAGCGGCTGGTGCACGGCGGTGAGGCCCCGACGGCGGCGTCGTGGGGCGCCGCCAATCGCTCCGCGCTGGTGCGGGTGCCGATGTACACGCCGCGCAAGGCGTCGTCGCGCCGTATCGAGGTGCGCAGCCCCGATTCGGCGTGCAACCCGTACCTGACGTTCGCGGTGCTGTTGGCGGCCGGCCTGCGCGGCATCGAGAAAGGCTACGTGCTCGGCCCGCAGGCCGAGGACAACGTGTGGAGCCTCACCCCTGAGGAGCGTCGCGCGATGGGTTACAAGGAGCTTCCCGGCAGTCTCGGTGTCGCGCTGACCGAGATGGAGGGCTCCGAGCTGGTCGCGGAAGCGCTGGGGGAGCACGTATTCGACTTCTTCCTGCGCAACAAGCGCACTGAATGGGAGAACTACCGCAGCCACGTGACACCGTTCGAGCTGAAGGCCTACTTGTCCCTGTAGGAAAACGCACGGACTAACGGCTGCGCTACCTTCATTGCGTGGCCAAACCTGCGACGCAGCGACCGAAGCTGCCGAGCGTTGGCCGGCTCGGGCTCGTCGAACCCTCCGCTCCCGCGGATCTAGACAGGCTGGGCTGGAACACCGACGCGTATGTCGAGCTGTTGTGGTCACTGTCGCGCGCGCCCGACGCCGACAACGCGCTGCGCGCGATGGTGCGGCTCGCCGACGCGGTGGGACGAGATTGGGACGAACTCAACCAGGCCCTGGTCAAGGACCGCGGGCTGCGGGGCCGCCTGTTCGGCGTGCTGGGTTCGTCAATGGCTCTCGGCGATCACCTGGTCGCCAATTCCGACTCATGGCACCTGCTGGCAGGCGGCGTCACGCTGCCGTTGGCGGACGAGCTGCGCGCGGCTTTCCGTGAGTTAGCCGAAAAGGCAACGGACACAGCGGCTGCGATGCCTTCGCTGCGCAAGCTCTACCGTGATCGGCTGCTGGTGCTGGCAGGCCTGGACCTCGCGTCCACGGTGGAGAACGAACCCGTGCTGCCGTTTGTCACGGTCGGCGAGCACCTGTCCGATCTGGCCGACGCCGCGCTGGGAGCCGCGCTGACGGTCGCGACCCGGTCGGTCTGCGGGGACGGTCAGTGCCCACGGATCGCGGTGATCGCGCTGGGCAAGTGTGGCGCGCGCGAGCTGAACTACGTCAGCGACGTCGATGTCATCTTCGTGGCCGAGGATGCTGACGCGACCGCGACCCGGTTGGCAGGCGAGCTGATGAGCTTCGCCGCCGACACCTTCTTCGAGGTGGACGCCGCGCTGCGGCCGGAGGGCAAGCACGGCCAGCTGGTGCGCACGCTGGACTCCCACATCGCGTACTACCAGCGGTGGGCCAAGACCTGGGAATTCCAGGCGCTGATGAAGGCACGGCCCGCCGCCGGCGACGCCGAACTCGGCAGGCAGTACATCGAGGCGCTGACGCCGATGGTGTGGACGGCCAGCGAGCGTGAGGACTTCGTGCCCGAGGTGCAGGCGATGCGCCGGCGCGTCGAGGAACTCGTCCCTGCGGGCGTGCGGGCCCGCGAGATCAAGCTCGGCACGGGCGGGCTGCGCGACGTCGAGTTCGCCGTGCAGCTGCTGCAGCTCGTGCACGGCCGCAACGACGAGTCACTGCATGTCGCTTCGACGGTCGACGCGCTGGCCGCGCTTGGCGCCGGTGGCTACATCGGCCGCGACGACGCGGCGAACCTGACCGCGTCGTATGAGTTCCTGCGGCTGCTCGAGCACCGGCTGCAGCTGCAGCGGCTCAAGCGCACACACATGCTGCCCGAAGCCGACGACGAGGAGGCGCTGCGCTGGCTGGCGCGCGCGGCACACATGCGGCCGGACGGACGCCACGACGCGCTCGGAGTGCTGCGCGAGGAGTTCAAGCGCCAGAACATGCGGGTGTCGCGCTTGCATGCGAAGCTGTTCTACCAGCCGCTACTGGAATCTGTTGGCACAGTTGGTATTTCGGAAGGCATGACACCCGCAGCCGCCGAACGTCAGCTCGCCGCGCTGGGCTATGAGGGGCCGCAGAGCGCGCTGACGCATCTTGCGGCGCTGACCAGTCACAGCGGCAGGCGTGGGCGAGTACAGCAGGTGCTGCTGCCGACTTTGCTGGACTGGCTGTCTGACACCCCGGATCCGGACTCCGGCCTGCTGGCGTATCGGCGGATCAGTGAGGAACTGGCCGATCAGCGGTGGTATCTGTCGACGCTGCGCGACGAAGGCGCGGTGGCCAAGCGGCTGATGCACGTGCTGGGCACCTCTGCGTACGTGCCCGACCTGCTGATGCGGGCACCGGAGGTGATCCAGCTCTATGCCGACGGCCCGGACGGCCCGAAGCTGCTCGATGTCGAGCCCGAAGGCGTGGCACGGGCGTTGGTCGCCTCGGCGGGCAGACACGCTGATCCCGTGCGGGCAATCGCCGCGGCGCGCACGCTGCGGCGACGCGAGCTGGCCCGTATTGCGTCTGCCGACCTGCTCGGCATGCTGGAGGTGACCGACGTGTGCGAGGCTCTGACGTCGGTGTGGGTGGCCGTGCTGCAGGCGGCGCTGGAGGCGGTGATCCGGGCCAACACCCCCGACGGCGGGGCGCCGGCCCGCATCGCGGTGATCGGGATGGGCAGGCTCGGCGGCGGCGAACTCGGCTACGGCTCGGACGCCGACGTGATGTTCGTCTGCGAACCGGAAGACGGGATCGACGAGTCGGCCGCGGTGCGCTGGTCGGTGACCATCGCCGAACAAGTGCGCACGCTGCTGGGCACCCCGAGCGCCGACCCGCCGCTCGAGGTCGACGCCAACCTGCGGCCCGAGGGCCGCAACGGGTCGTTGGTGCGCACACTCGACTCGTACGAGACCTATTACGCGCAATGGGCACAGACGTGGGAGATTCAGGCTCTGCTGCGGGCTCACCGAGTTGCCGGCGATCTGGAGCTCGGTGAGCGGTTCCTGCGGATGGTCGACAAGACGCGTTACCCGCCAGGTGGCGTGTCGGCAGAGGCCATGCAGGAGATCAGGCGCATCAAGGCGCGAATCGACGCCGAGCGACTGCCGCGCGGCGCGGATCCCAACACGCACACCAAACTGGGCCGCGGCGGGCTGGCCGACATCGAGTGGACCGTGCAGCTGATTCAGCTGCGGCATGCACACACAGTGCCCGCGCTGCACAACACTTCGACGCTGGACGCGCTCGATGCGATCGGCGCCGCGGAGTTGATTGCCGCGGGGGACGTCGAGCTGTTGCAGCAGGCGTGGCTGACAGCGACCCGGGCCCGCAACGCGTTGGTGTTGGTGCGCGGAAAGCCCACCGATCAGCTGCCAGGACCAGGTCGTCAGCTCAACGCCGTTGCGGTTGCAGCGGGCTGGGACAATGGCGACGGCGGCGAGTTCCTCGACAACTATCTGCGGGTGACCCGCCGGGCAAAGGCAGTGGTACGGAAGGTTTTCGGACAATGAGGCACAGTTCGTGAGCATGGATTTTGGATTCGACGTCATCAGCGCGCAGGAGTATGAGCGCCAGCGTGAGCTCTACGGTCCGCTGACCGAGGCGGTGCGCAAACTCATCGGCGCGGGTATCCACACCGAGGTCGACGAAGACACCGTCCGCGAGGCACAGTCGGCCATTGAAGCGGCGACCGAGATGCTGGAGCGCAGGCAGCGTAGCGTGACGTCGACGCTGCGCCATGAGGGTACCGGGCGTCCGCTGGCGTGGGCTAATCCCGCTGTCGGGCTGCGCAATGCGATCGCCCCGCCGATGATCATCCACCACGAAGACGACGGCCGAGCCTGGAGCGAGTTCAGCCTCAGTGGTGCGTATGAGGGGCCGCCGGGCTGGGTGCACGGCGGCATCTGTGCGCTGGTGCTCGACCACATCCTCGGTGAAGCGGCCAGCGATGGACTGACCCAGCCGAAGTTCACCGGCACCATCACCCTGAAGTACTTGCGCGGCACGCCGTTGGGGCAGCTTCGGGCCGAGGCGTTCATCGAACGGACTGAAGGCGTGAAAACCTTTGCGCGCGGGTATCTCAGCGACGCCGCAGGCACCACCGTCGAGGCCGAAGGGGTTTTCATCAGGCCGGCATGGGCGCGGGACGCCGGGTGAAGTTTTACGTGAGCACGGCGTTCCTCGAGACGAGCGAGGTCGTCGAGATCGCCAAGGCCGCCGATGATCTCGGATACGACGGAATGGGTATCCCGGACCACGTCATCAACCTCGAAAAGTTGAAGACGCCGTATCCGTACACCAAGGACGGCAAGCGTCGCTGGGAGGCGTTCACTGACTGGCCCGATCCGTGGGTGATGATCGGCGCGATAGCGCTTGTCACGACGCGACTGCACTTCGTGACGACGGTGTATCTGCCTGCCATGCGCGATCCATACTCTGCGGCGAAATCCATTGGTACGGCGGCACATCTCGCTGAGGGCCGATTGGAACTCGGTATCGGCGTTGGCTGGTGCGAGGAAGAGTTCACGTTGATGGGCCAGCGCTTCGACCGCCGCGGTAAGCGCACCGACGAGATGCTCGACTTGATGAAGGCCTTGTGGAAGCCGGGCTGGACCGAGTTCAAGGGTGAGTTCTACTCGGCACCGCGGCTGGAGATGGAGCCAACGCCGCCGCACATCCCGATCTATGTCGGCGGCCTGAGCGACATCGCGTTGCGCCGCGCCGCGCGCCACGACGGGTGGATTGGTGACCTGATCACCACGGACCGAGCGATCGAACGTGTCGACCGGCTGCGCGAAATGCGCGCCGAAAACGGTTTGTCTATGCACGATTTCACCATCCTGACGCCGCTGACCGACGCATTCACACCCGAGCACTACCAACGCGCAGAGGCGGGCGGCATCACCGGGATCATCACGATGCCCTGGATGTTCTATTCCGGTCAACAAGCCACACTGGCCGAAAAGATCGACGGCATGCGCAAGTTCCGTAAGGACCTGGCGCTAGACGGTTAGGGCAACGGTCTTGGTCACGACGCCGCCGTGGCCGTCGTCGGCGGTGATTGCGAACTGATCGACGAATCCCTCGGCCGCCCTTGAATTGGCCGTGTACTGGAACAGGCCGCCGCCGAGGTCGCTCACGGTGCCGCAGAACGGTTGTGTTGCCGTATAGGTCACGACGTCGTCGTCGGGATCGTCGGCGCTGACCTGAAACATGTCGGAACCAACTTTGGTGATGGTGAGCTTCGGCGGGTCGTTGGCGGCGTCGGTGTCGACGACTGCGGTGTCGCGCGCGGTGATCTGCACTATCGATGAATGCCAGGTATCGGCGACATAGATCCGATTCCCGCTGACAGCCAATGCATTCGGTGTCCCGTGGATCGGTACGGCGGCGATCCGGCCGGTGCGGAGGTCGACGATCGAGAGCTTGCTGGTGAACGTCGTTTCGTAGGTGTTGCTGGCGACGTAGACCTGTACTCCGTCGTCGTTGACCGCAACCGCAGAGCCACCGACGGCCAGGGTGTCGATGACCGTGGCCGTGGTGGTGTCGATGACCGTTGTGGTGCCGGGATGGGTCCTGCTGTAAGACCCCTCGTCGTTGGTCACGTACACCCGACTGCCATCCGGTGCGACCGCGATCCCAGTGGGGTAGTAGCCGACGGGGATCGTGTCGATCACCTGGCCCCGCGCGGCGCCGATCACCGATACACGGTGGGTGGACTGGCCGCCGTAGAAGCCGTAATCGGTGACGAAGACCCGCCCACGGGCGGCCGCCACCGCATAGGGGTGTCCGCCCACCCCGATGGTGCGGACCACGGTGGTGTCGACGGTGTCGATCACGCTGACGGTGCCGTCCTCGTTGTTGGCCACGTACAGATCGGGGCCAAGAAAGGCCATGTGGAATGGATGATCACCCACCCCGACGAACGCGGTGGTGCTCTCGACCGTGTCGATCACCGCAACCCTGCGCCCGGCCGGGTCCGCCACATAGAGACGGCGACCGTCGGGACCGACGACCACGCCTTCGGGCCGGAACGTCAGCGGGATTCGCGAGACGGCATTGTCGGCCGTGCGGATCACCGTCACCGCCTCTTCGTCGACGAAGCTCGTCACGTAGATGTGGTCGCCACGCTGACTGACCGCCAGGCACGCGGGCACGACGCCCAGCGCGATCTCGGCGGCCACCGCATATGACGGCACCGTCTTCATCGATACCAGCGAAACCGACACAGGTACGGCGGCCTTGCCGCCATTGTCCCCGGACACGGAGATCGTGAACGTGTCCTGCCGGTCGGTCATCGACGTGCCGTCGGCGACGGCCTGGTGCCGCGCCGCCGCCGCCGGACGGTAGGCCCAGCTGCCCGTCGCGGCGTCGACGACAACCGTGCCCTTCGCCGGCGCGCTGACCGTATACGCGTAGCCCGTACCGGTCTGGCCGCAGGTGCCGGTCACCACCCCAGTTTCAGGGTCCGGCTCGTGCGTGGACGAGGCGATATCCGGTGGAATCGCCATGTGACGGGGGCTGATAGGCACCGTCACGGTGATGTAGGCGCTTGCCCCCCGGGAGTCGACCGCACGAAAGCCCAGCGTTTCCTCGCCGACCGTTGTGGAATCGCGTTCGGAAGGAAACGGTACGTAGGTAAAGGTTCCGTCCCAGTCGATGGTTACCGCACCTCGCCGCGGAAACGGGGCGTCGAGCGTGAAGGTCAGCCAATCACCGTCGGGGTCAACGATATTCGGTGACACCGTCACCGCGCCCGTGGTCGGATCGGCGGGCCACAAAGTCGGCGGCGCAACCGCGACGGGAACGTGGTTGTCGTTGACCCACGTCACCGTCGAAGCGAGCGATCCGCCACGCCCGTCCTCGGCGGTGACCGTGAAGCTGTCGGAGTCGGCATTGACCCGCGGATTCGGGGTGTAGCGGAACATTCCGTGCCCGAGGTCGGTGACGACGCCGTCCCGGGGTCGCGTGAACGACAGTGCGGGGGAGCGGCCGCCCTCGTCAATGGTCGCCTCGTAGGTGAGCGCGCCGGTAACGCGGTTGCATTCGCCGATCGGATGCACGATCAGCACCGGGGCCGTGTCCGCAATTGACCCAGACGTCATATATCAATGGTGCGCCCTGGTTGCTGGCGAGGAATCGGGTGTTTCCCTAGGAATTGGACCTTTACCTGTTGATCAGCAACTAAGCAATCCCGTCAGCTAGCCAGGCCGACACCATCGTGTTCGCTGTTCAGCCCCGCGGTGGCTACCTCCGGAAGCGGCCGAACCCACGACGGCCCGCTGTGGTCGTACGTACCGCGGCGGGTCGTCGTCGTGCGTCGGCAGACAATGCGCCCGCACCGGTCGTCGCGAGTAGCAGGAACGCGAAGCAGAACATGACGGCCAGCTCGCCACCGTTCGCGATCGGCCAGAAGCTGGCCGAAGGGCCACCCTTCAGCGGCGGCCAGCTCTGATAGAAGTACGCGAAGGCCATCTCGCCGGAAGCGATGAACGCCGCGATCCGGGTGAACAACCCGATGGTGATCAGCAGGCCGGCGACGAATTCGATTAGACCAGCCCACCAAGCGGGCCAGGTTCCGACCGGAATGGAGGCCCCCAGCGGCCAGCCAAACAACTTCATCGAGCCGTGCAGGGTGAACAACAGACCAAAGATGATCCGGAAGGCGCTCAAGACAGGGGAGTGGTAGCGCGCGAGGCGGGCATCCAGATTGGTGGCCATACGGCTGACCCTAACGCGCATTCGGGCCGGGCGCGCTGAAGTCGCCCGGCCCAAATGGTTGATCTATTTACACGTCGTAGTACAGCGCGATCTCGTACGGGTGCGGCCGGATCTGAATCGGCAGGATCTCGTTCTCCCGCTTGTAGGAGATCCAGGTCTCGATGAGGTCCTCGGTGAATACCCCACCCTCGGTGAGGTATTCGTGGTCCTCCTCGAGGCGGTCGATCACTGCCGATAGCGACGTGGGCGCCTGCGGGATGCTGGCGGCCTCGTCCGGCGGCAACTCGTAGAGGTCCTTGTCCACTGGCGACTGCGGCTCGATCTTCTTCTTGATGCCGTCGAGGCCGGCCATCATCATCGCCGCGAACGCCAGGTACGGGTTGCCCGAGCTGTCCGGGCAACGGAACTCAAGACGCTTGGCCTTCGGGTTGTTGCCGGTGATCGGGATGCGCACACACGCCGAGCGGTTGCGCTGGCTGTACACCAGGTTGATCGGCGCCTCGTAGCCCGGCACCAGCCGCTTGTAGGAGTTCACCGTCGGGTTGGTGAACGCCAGCAGCGACGGCGCGTGGTGCAGGATGCCGCCGATGTAATGCCGTGCGATGTCCGACAGGCCTGCGTAGCCGGACTCGTCGTGGAACAGCGGGCTGCCGTCCTTCCACAGCGACTGGTGGCAGTGCATACCGGAGCCGTTGTCGCCGAACAGCGGCTTGGGCATGAAGGTCACGGTCTTGCCCGCCTGCCACGCGGTGTTCTTGATGATGTACTTGAACAGCACCAAGTCATCGGCGGCGTGCAGCAGCGTGTTGAAC
>JAVRPX010000202.1:0-3521 GCA_032161985.1 Mycobacterium sp. | reverse complement strand
CGTGCACGCAGCGGCACTACGCCCTCTTCTTCGAGGTCGTAGATGGTCCGCAGGTACATCTCGGTGGTATCGACAAGATCGTTCATTAGGCAACCCTCCGTCACGCCAGAGTCTACCGGTCAAGCTGCCTGAACTGCGGTGCTACGCCACGCCGCCAAATGGGCCCCCGCGTGCAACCGTGGGTCCCGGCGTGCAATGGGAGAATGCCCGCCGGTGACCCGGCGGGCATTCAGGGGAACGTCTCTAGCTTGCGTATGACCGAAGCCGGTCGGCGCGATCGCCGTTGCGCAGCTTGGCCATCACCTCACGCTCGATCTGGCGGACCCGCTCCCGGGACAACCCGAACAGCTTGCCGATCTGGTCGAGGGTGCGCGGCTGGCCGTCGTCGAGGCCGAACCGCAACCGGATGACCTGCTGCTCGCGTTCGTCGAGCGTGGCCAGCACGTGGCGGATGTCGGTGTGGAGCAGCTCGGAGATCACCGCGTTCTCGGCGGACATCGCCTCGGCGTCCTCGATGAAGTCGCCGAGCGGAGCCTCTTCGTCGCTACCGACCGGCATGTCCAGGCTCACCGGGTCGCGGCTGTGCGAGAGCAGGTCGGCGATCTTGTCGGCGGGAATGCCCGATTCCTCAGCCAGTTCCTCGTCGGTGGCGTCGCGGCCCAGGTTCTGATGCATCTCGCGTTTGATACGGGCCAGCTTGTTCACCTGCTCAACGAGGTGGACCGGCAGCCGGATGGTGCGGCTCTGGTCGGCCATGCCGCGGGTGATCGCCTGACGGATCCACCAGGTGGCATACGTCGAGAACTTGAATCCCTTGCTGTAGTCGAACTTCTCCATCGCACGGATCAGACCCAGGTTGCCCTCCTGGATCAGGTCCAGCAGCGGCATGCCGCGACCGGTGTAACGCTTCGCCAGTGACACCACCAGTCGAAGGTTGGCCTCGAGCAGATGGCTCCTGGCGGCTTCACCGTCGCGGGCGACGGCAGCAAGCTCACGTTTGCGGCTCTCGCCCAGTCGCTTCCGTGTCACCAGCAGATGCTGTGCGTAAAGCCCTGCCTCGATGCGCTTTGCGAGTTCGACCTCGTCGGCGGCATTGAGCAACGCCGTTTTGCCGATGCCATTCAGGTACACGCGTACAAGATCAGCGGCTGGACTCTGCGCGTCCAGATCGTGGTCAACGCGGGTTGTGGTGGCGTTCGCCATAACGGCCTCCTGGTCGGGTCGAACTGTCATGAGCTATAACGCCCATGTGCCCGTAAGAGTTCCCGCCCAGCGGCCGGTTCACACCTTCTGATCTGCGGTTATTCGGGGTCGACCTGAGAATGCGCTGAGAATAGAGCCAGAAGTTCCTCAGCCGGGAACATCGCGAGGCGCATCGCCGCCTTCCGGTTGCGGCGCCGAGTGTGCGCCGCGCTCCAGAGCGGGCCGCTCGGCCGTCGGGAACAGGGGTATGCGCCGCGATTCGTACCGGCGTGGCTCCTCGGCGCGTCGCGGGGGGCGGTCGTTGGCGATCAACACCGCCATCCACGGCAGTGGCACCGATACCAGAATGATCGCGAGCGATATGAGCCCGTTCTCCCAGATGCCGTACGCGACCGCCGCGAGGATCAGCGCAGGGATGCGCCAGAACATCAGTGTCAGGTACTTGCGCACCCGCTCGCGGTGCTGGACTTCGTAGGCGGGCGCGGCGCGGGTTATCAGCACAGGCTGGCCGTCATCGTCGAAACTCAGCTCATGGCCGTGTTTCATACCTCCACTGTTCCACACTCGTCGTCCGCTGTACGCGTCGCATTTCTTACAGGCAAAATGGACACATGCGAACCCAGACGATCGAGCGCACCGATACCGACGAACGCGTCGACGACGGGACCGACAGCGACACCCCCAAGGTCTTCCACTACGTCAAGAAGGACAAGATCGCCGAGAGCGCCGTCATGGGTACACACGTCGTCGCGCTGTGCGGCGAGGTGTTTCCCGTGACGAAAGCGGCTAAACCCGGCTCGCCGGTCTGCCCGGACTGCAAGCGGATCTACGAACAACTCAAGAAGTAGCGTCGCCGTCGGCGGTGGCGGCTGCGGGCTCCGCGCTGCTGTTTCCGTTCAGAGATTCGGCCTTTTCCTCCAACCACCAGCGGAAGCGTTTGGCGTGGGTGACCGGCGCCGGCCATTCCTCTTCGATCGCGGCGTTCAGCTCGGCGCCCAGCATGATCGCGAAGCCGAGGAAGAAGGCGAACAACAAGAACGCGATCGGCGTTGCCAGCGCGCCGTACGTATAGCCGGTGGCGGTTATCCATGTGAGATAGAACCGCAGCCCGAACGTGGCGACCAGGAACACCACTGTGGCAAGGATTGACCCGAGCAGGAGCCGGTGCGATGGCAGCGGTTTGGGCAGGGAGACCCGGTAGAGGATGTTCATCGCAACGACCAGAACGAGGAACAACACCGGGTAGTAGCCGAAGGCCAGCACGTTGGTCCAGCTGTCGGGGAGCCACTCGGCGATCTTGCGCGGCCCCAGCGCCACGAACGGCGCCGAGATGATCGCGAACACCAGCATGATCACGTACAGCCCGAGAGCGAAGAACCTCTGCCGTACCGGGTGGCGCAGCGCTGTCTGGTCGTGGGCCTCGGTGATCGAGTCCACGAACGCCGAGATCGCCGAGGAGCCCGCCCACAGCGAGATCACGAATCCCAGCGACACCACCTCGCCGCGGGCACCCTTGACGATGTCTCGGACGGTCGGCGCGATGATCTCGTTCACGACATTGCGCGAGAAGAACCGGCCGGCCGTGCTGATCAACTGCTCCTGAATCGTCGGCAGGGTGTCCGGACCGAAGATCGGCGCGATGTACGCGAGGCTGCCCAGCATTCCCAGCAGCAGCGGTGGCAGGGACAGCGCACACCAGAACGCCGCCTGTGCGGACTCCGAAAAGATGGAGTCATCCCAGCTTTTCGACAACGTCCGCCGCATGATGTGCGGTATGTGGTGACGGGACGGTTTCAGCGGCAACGACTGGTCATTCATGACCAGTCCAGCATTACTGACGAATGGCGGTCCTGACCAATTTCACGGCTGCCGGTTTGGCGCTACTACTCGGCCGCGCTCACTTCAAGAGTGGCGGTCAGCTCCACCAGCTTCGCCTCGTGCTCGTTGGCGTGGTGCTGGCAGAAAAGAAGCTCGGCACCGGACGGAAGCTTCGCGCGTACGCGCGCGGCGGCCCCGCAGCGATCGCAGCGATCAGCCCTGGTGAGCTCGCGGCTGGTGAGCGTTGCGTTCATGGCCACCTCCGTAATCCTTGGGGTATGTCTACTTTCTCAGACGTTTTTGGTTTCGGCCTTGTTCCCCGGGCGTTTACGGGTGTGTCGTGTCTCACGCTTGCGTCGATTTGCGATCAAGGCAGGCTGGCGATATGCATCCGGCGCCGAGCGAGCTGGTCCACCTCTGCAGCGCCGCTGACTGGCGCGCCGCGCAGGCAATCGGCGAGCATCGCCCGGAGTCGCTGGATGCGAACGGCTTCGTGCACC
>JAVRPX010000201.1:0-6152 GCA_032161985.1 Mycobacterium sp. | reverse complement strand
TTTTCGGCCTTGGAGCCCTTCGGCGTCTCGGGCAGCGACCGCACCACCTCGGCGGCGGCGAGTTCGCGGTCGGCCACCGACGTGCGCGATGCCAGCACCCAGGTGTCCTTGGAGCCGCCGCCCTGGCTGGAGTTGACCACAAGCGAGCCCTCGGGCAGCGCTACGCGGGTCAGCCCGCCGGGCAGCACCCAGACCTGGTCGCCGTCGTTGACGGCGAACGGGCGCAGGTCGACGTGCCGGGGCGCCAGACTGTCGTCGATCTGGGTCGGGACGGTGGACAACTGCACCACCGGCTGGGCGATCCATCCGCGAGGGTCGCTTCGGATCTTCTTGCTGATCGTGGCGAGTTCCTTCTCGGAGGCGTCGGGGCCGAACACGATGCCGTAGCCGCCGGAGCCTTCGACCGGCTTGATGACGAGTTCGTCCACCCTGTCGAGCACTTCCTCGCGTTCCTGGTCGAGCCAGCACCGGTAGGTGTCGACGTTGGCCAGTAGCGGCTTCTCGCCGAGGTAGTACTCGATGATGGTCGGCACGTAGGTGTAGACGAGTTTGTCGTCACCAACACCGTTGCCCACCGCGCTGGAGATGACGACGTTGCCTGCACGCGCGGCGTTGAGCAGGCCGGCCACGCCGAGTACGGAGTCCGGCCGGAACTGCATGGGGTCGAGGTAGGCGTCGTCGATACGTCGGTAGATGACGTCGACCTGCCGCTCGCCGTCGGTGGTGCGCATGTATACAGCGTTGTCCCGGCAGAACAGGTCGCGGCCCTCGACGAGTTCAACGCCCATCTGCCGGGCGAGCAGCGAGTGCTCGAAGTAGGCCGAGTTGTAGACACCGGGGGTCAGCACCACGACCGTCGGGTCGGCGACGTTGTTGGCAGCCGCGTTGCGCAGCGCCCGCAACAGATGCGACGAGTAGTCGCCGACCGACCGCACCCGGTGGGTGGCGAATAGGTTCGGGAAGACCCGGGCCATCGTGCGCCGGTTCTCCATCACGTAGGAGACACCGGACGGAGAGCGCAGGTTGTCCTCGAGCACCCGAAAATCGCCCTTTGCGTCGCGGACGAGGTCGATGCCTGCGACGTGGATGCGCACGCCGTTCGGCGGGGCGATGCCCACCGCCTCGCGGTGAAAGTGCTCGCAGGAGGTGACGAGGCGGCGGGGGATGACACCGTCGCGCAGGATCTCCTGCTCGCCGTAGATGTCGTCGAGGTAATGCTCGAGCGCCTTGACCCGCTGGGTGATGCCGCGCTCGAGTCGCGTCCACTCCGCCGCGGAAATGACTCGCGGCACGAGGTCGAGGGGAAACGGCCGCTCCTGGCCGGACAGCGAGAACGTGATGCCCTGGTCGGTGAAGGCGCGGCCCAGCGCGTCCGCGCGGGCTTCCAGCTCAGAGGCATCGGACGGCGCAAGCTCGGCGAAGATGCCCTTGTACGGGCCGCGGACGTTGCCCTGGGCGTCGAACATCTCGTCGAAGGCCTTCGAGTAGCTACCGAGTCTGTTGTAACCGTCGAAGATGCCGTCGTACCGTTTGGACGTCCGGGCGTTTGTGCGGGACGTTCGCGAGGTCCCGGTTGGCAGCGTTCGAAGGCTCACCCATCACATGCTGCACCACCGGGGCCGTTTCGGCAGGCCAGTGGGCCTCGCTTTGGGAGATTCAGCGGTGCGCTGGTACCCTGAACAGTCGCTGCCCGTCGCCGGGCGCCTTACAGACTTGCCCAACCCAGTCGAGATTTGCGAAGGAACACACGCGTGGCCAACATCAAGTCGCAGCAGAAGCGCATCCTCACCAACGAACGCCGCAGGCTGCGCAACAAGTCGGTGAAGTCGTCGCTTCACACGGCGGTCCGCGGATTCCGGGAGGCCGTCGAGGCCGGCGACAAGGACAAGGCCGCCGAGTTGCTGGCGTCGACCAGCCGCAGTTTGGACAAGGCCGTCAGCAAGGGCGTCATCCACAAGAATCAGGCGGCCAACCGCAAGTCGGGCCTCGCGGCCGCCCTCAACAACCTCTGATTACTCCGCGGCCAGCTCGGCTACTTTCCTGACTGCCGCCTCCAGCGCGTAGTCGGCGTCGGCCGCTGCGCCCTTGACGTCGGCGTTGAGCGTCGCCACCAGCCGCATCGCCTCGGCCACCGATGCGCGCGACCACCGTCGCGACTGCTTCTGGGCCTTCTGCACCCGCCACGGCGGCATGCCCAAGTCGGCCGCGAGGCGGTACGGATCCCCGGACATCGGCGCGACCTTGGCGATGGTGTGTACGGCCTCGGCGAGTGCGTCGGCCAAAACCACCTGCGGCTCGCCGCTCATCATTGCCCACCGCAGCGCTTCGGCGGCTCCGGCGACATCGCCCATGACGGCCTTGTCGGCGATGTCGAAGCCCTTCACCTCCGCCCTGCCTGAGTGGTAGCGCCGTACCGCGATCGCGTCGACCTGGCCGTCGGTGTCGGCGACCAACTGTGAACAGGCAGACGCCAGTTCGCGGATGTCGGAACCGACGGCATCGAGCACGGCGGTGACCGTGTCGTCGCTGACCTTGACCTTCAACGCGCGGAACTCGCGGCGGACGAAGTCGGCTCGCTCACTCGGTTTGGAGATACGCGGACACGGATGTACCTGTGCACCCAAGTTCTTCAGTTGGTCGGCCAAGGCCTTGGCACGCCCTCCCCCGGAGTGGACGACGACCAGCATGGTGCCCGGCGGCAGGTCGGCGGCGGCAGCGGCGATGAGGGCGACCGCATCCTTGCCTGCTTCGGCAGCGGCCTCCAGCACCACCACCCGTTCGTCGGCGAACAGCGACGGGCTCAACAGCTCGGCCAGTTCGGCGGTGCTGACCTCTCCGGCACGCAACCGATTCACCGGCACGTCGTCCGTGCCTGCCTGCTTGCGCGCCTGCCGAAGAACAGCGGCGATCGCGCGCTCGGCGAGCAGCTCTTCATCACCCAGCACCAGGTGTAGGCCTGCGATCTCTTCGCTCACGCCACGATCGTGTCATGGCCGCCCGACAGTCCCGACACCGTCCACGCGAGCAGGCATAACGCCGCCGCACCCGTTGCGATGCGAACCCACCGCCACCGCCACGACAGCACCGCGGCGATACCGGCGACTGCGACACACACGACGCCGAGCAGACCCGAAGGAACGCCAACGGAAGCACCGGGAACACCCGCCGCCCACCGGGCCACCCGCAACAGCCACCACAACTCGGCACCGGTGAATCGGATCAACAGCTGCGCGCCCGATGGCCACAGTGGACACAGCGCGGCGGCCGCCGTGCCGACGACCGTGATCGGTGGGATCACAGCGGCCACGGCGAGGTTGGCGACGACCGACACCACACTGAAGGTGCCCGATATCCCGGCAACCAGCGGGGCGGTAACGAGCTGCGCCGCGACGGCCACGCTCACCGCATCAGCCAGCGGCTTCGGCCAGCCGCGCCCGACCAGGCGCCGTGACCACACCGGTGCGATCACGACAAGCGCCGCCGTCGCCGAGACCGACAGCGCGAATCCGACGTCGACCGCCAGTTCGGGTGCGGCGATCATCAGCATGATCACGCTGGCCGCCAATACCGGGATGGCCTGCCGACGCCGATGCGAGACCACGGCGAGCAGCGTGATGCCTCCCATCACGGCCGCCCGCAGGACGCTGGCCGAGGGCTGCACGACGATGACGAACGCAACCAGCGCGAGTCCGGCCAGCGCGACGGCCAGCCTGGGTCCGAACAGCGCAGCGGTCATCAACACCGCCCCGCAGACGATGGTGACGTTGGCGCCCGACACCGCGGTCAAATGGGTCAACCCGGACGCACGGAATTCGTCGGTGGTATGCGCGGTCAACGTCGATGTGTCGCCCAGCACCAGCGCAGGCAGCATCGCCGCCTCATCCGCGGGTAGCGCGACGCGCGCGGCATCGGCGAAGCTACTGCGCACGTCGTGCGCGATCCGGTCGATCGGCGCGGCCTCGCCCAGTTTCGGCTCACCGGTTGCCGACAACACCGCGACGGTCAGGTCCCGTCGGGTAGGTCGGCCGATACGGGCGCGGAAACTCGCAGGCCGACCCGCCGTCAGCTCGGCGAACTCCACAGCGCGCGTGAAAACGACTACCCGGCCAGACATTTCACTGTCGTCGATTCGCTGCAACGACCCGCGGAACATCATCCGGCCACCACCAAGTGAGCGCGGAGTCTCGGTCGGCGTGACGACAACGGCGGCGATCGTGCCGTAGCGTTCGATGATCGGATGATGGCGCAGTTCGTCAACCCGCAGCCCGACCGCAACCGCGAAACCCACGCCGACCACCGCGACAGCGACGACCCCCGTAACGACCGCGCCGACGTCAACACCGGGCTCTCGGCGACCACTACCCCACCGCCCGATGGTGGCGGTTGCGATGACCGCCACCGCAACTGCAGCGACCGAACCGCCGACCTCCCAGAGGATTCCGGCCGCCGTCACCGCCCAACTGGTCATCGCCGCCGGAGCCAGCCGCAGATCGAGCCGGGCCGCGCCGGTGTCCGCCGGTCTCATGCATGGACTTGGTCACGCAGCTTCTCCAGCCGCGCAGGCCCGATGCCGTCGACGTCGCCGAGCTGATCGACGCTGGTGAATCTCCCATTGGCCTCCCGCCACGCGATGATTGCTGCCGCGGTGACCGGACCGACGCCCGGCAACGTGTCCAGCTCCTCCACTGTGGCAGCGTTCAGATCCACCAAACCGCCTGGCGGCGACATCTTTCCGGAAGTGGACGGCGCATCCGTCGACGCGGCGGTGGCAGGGCCGGAACTGACCGAACTGCCCATCGCCGCCGGCTGTCCCGGTGCCGCGACGATCCCGACGATGATCTGTTCACCGTCGGTGACTCGCCGGGCCATGTTCAGCCCGATCAGATCGGCACCGTCGGTTGCGCCACCGGCTGCGGTGATCGCGTCGGCGATCCGCGCACCCGGTGCCAACGTGACAAGTCCCGGCTTGTGCACGAGACCCACCACACTGACGACCACCGGTCCTTCGGCGTTGGGCGGTGCTGGCCCTGGCGTCGGGCGGGCCGACGAAACCATCTCCACCGGTGGCAGTTTCGCCGATGCCACCGGCGGCGTCTTGTCGCGTACGAGCGTGAACACGGTCACCAGAACCGCGATGACACCGACGACCGCCAACGCGACGACGCCCGCCCGGCCCGGGTCTGCCCTGACAGCCGCAACCCAGCCTGCCGTTCCATCGGCTTTGGTGGTGTCAGGCAGCCACCGCGACAGCGACGTGTCCGGCTCGCCGTCGCCGTCCGCATCGGGCTCACTGTCGGCACCGAGACGGCGTTGCAGCCGCTCGGCGGGCAATTCGGTTCGCATGCCGTCAAGGTAGGCGTGCCGTCAGACTTCCCAGCCCGCCTGCGGCGTCCGGCAACGCGCCCTGTGGATGAAATCCCGTCTGTGGATAGCTGGAGTGTCTACAGTGATTTGCTATGGATCGTCGTGTGCCGATGATCGCCGGAATCGCGTTTGCGGTGTTGTTCGCCGCCGCCCTGCTTATGGTTCCGACGCTCCCCGGCATCGACAGGCCGGGCTACGACATCGTCTCGCATGTCAACGAGCATTCCGGCGCGATGCGGATGCAGGCGCTGTTGGTGACGTTCGGGTCGCTAGCGTTGGTCGTCGTCCTCGGGTACGCCCGGGACCGGCTGACAGGTCCGTCGGCGTACGTGTTCACGATCGGCTCAGCTGTTGTGCTTGTCGAGACGTTCATCGAGATGTGGTTCACAGCCGGGCTCGCACTGCATCCCGACCAACTCGGATCCGCGACCGCGCGCACCATCACCGATATCGCCACGATGTGGGGGCCGATCCTGACCGTCGCCGACATCATGGTTGCGGCGCCAATCCTGTTGGCGGCCAATGATGGTCGATTTCCGCGTTGGCTTGGGATACTCGCCGCGGTGTTCGCCGTCGAGCAGTTGATCGAGACGATCACGATCATCGGCCCACCGGCCAGCTTCATTTCACCATGTGGCGCGATGAACTTCTACCTCGGCGGGCCGCTCTTCATTGTGTTCTTCTTGGCGCTGGGCGTTGCGCTGTCGTTGGACGAGCCGGCGGAGGATCAGCCCGCGCAGGATCAGCAATAGTCGCGGAGGGTGCGGACTGCCCGATGCTCCTTCTCG
>JAVRPX010000200.1:0-9772 GCA_032161985.1 Mycobacterium sp. | reverse complement strand
CGGGCCAAGATCGCACCGCCGCGCATCGAATCGACCAGATCCTGGGGTCCTGGCGGGTCGTTGAACCGCGCCGCGATGTCGCGGATCTGGTCCATCTCCGCATATGCCGCATTGCCCGGACAGTCGGTGTTGCCGACGTCGCGGTGGGTGAAGATCGTCGGCAGTGTCGGCGTCGCACCGACCGGGAACTTGGTGAACGAGCCACCCGCGGAAGGCAATACGACCGCGCCCCGTGGATCGACGTGGTCGATGCCGAGCCGCCAGCCGATCAGCCTGGCGGTGGTCCGCAGTTGGATCGGCGTCGGCGGCACCACGTCGAAGTCGCCCATCATCGCCACGCCCCATGTGTTGCGATTGAAGCCGCCGGTATGCGAGCCCTCGACCGGCTTGTCCATGCCGCCCGCGCGGCCCTCGAAGACCTGGCCGTACCTGTCGACCAGTGCGTTGTAGGCGATGTCGCACCAACCCAGCGTGCGGGTGTGGTACTCGTAGATCGACCGGACGATGCCTGCTGAATCCTGCGGGGCGTAATCGTTGCTGCCCGCCGTGTGGTGGACGATGGCGGCGCGGATTCCGTTGTCGTACACCGTGTTCCCGCACCGCATCGCCTCGTCGGCGCCCCATTGTGCCCGTCCGATGATGTTGGGCGGCTGCCCGGGAATCGTGGCGGCGGATGGCAGCGGCATGGTATCGATCGGCGCCAGCGGCGGGCTGATGAGCACCGCGTTGATGTTCTGCGCGAACGGCTGCTCGACATTGGCGGGCACATAGCCCAGCCCCGGCTTGGCGGGTGCCCTGGTCGCCGCGGTGGTGGCGGCCCCGACCGGGCGGGTGACGGAGATCTGCACTGTGGTGGTGCGGCCGACGAATACCGGCTCGGTGCCCCGCGGCGCCGCGGAGTCGGGGCCGACGCCTTCCAGCGTCTCGGCGACATACCACGGACCCCATGAGCCGTCGGGTTTCTTGGCCCGGACGCGTGCCGCCGTCCCCGTCAGGTTGTCGGCGGTGACGGCGACCATCGAGAACGGGCTGTCCTGATGGACCTCGCGGATTGTCTCGCCGCCGCCGACGCCGATCAGCGCCTGCTGCGCGAGCTGCGGTGCCTCGGCTGCCTGCTTGTCATCGTGGTCGCCGGGCAGTCCGTTGATCGCCCACGGCAGCATCACGATGGTCGCCGCAATCGCGGTGAACAACAGCGACGGCGCGGGACGACGGCACGGCACGGACCGATGTTACGTATGTGTCAGTTGTTACCAATGTTCCGACACGGTAGTTGTACCGACCAAAGTCCTACGGTCGGACTCCTCAACGCGGCTCGTACCTCGCCGCTTGATCGTCGTCCGACTAAATGCCGGGCCACTCGTCCCGCAACGGCACCGCAGAGCCCGTAGGCATTTCTGCGGTGCCGTCTGGCGACAGGACCTAGAGGCCTGGAATCGCGGGGGCAGCCGCCGGGAGAGCCGCGGCAGCTGCCGGGAGAGCCGCTGCAGCCGCCGGGACGGCCTGGGTAGCAGCCGCAGCGGCGTCCGCTGCCGGAGCGCCTGCCGGTTTGACGGCCGACATGATCGCAGGCATCACCATGCCCTTGAGCAGGTCGATCGCCTGTCCGGCGCCTAGCTGATTGGCCATGCTGGACAGATCGCCGAATATCCCGCCGCCACCAGTGGCCGGGGCCGCCGCCAGCGACGGATCGCCGAGGATCGGGTACGAGCCCGCCGCGGGATCCAGCCCGATGGGCGCCGAGATCGGCACCTCACCGGGGGCGGGCAGGCCCGCCGCGTTGGAGATCGGAGCCGCGAGCGCCGGGTCGATACCGGCAGGCGGCGTGGTGAGGCCAGGCGCCAGCCCGGTCGGGCTGGTCAGAGCCGGGTTCGTCAGCGCGGGGTTCGTCAGCGCCGGGTCAGTCAGGCCGGGACCGGTCGCGGCAACCGGCGGCAGGCCGGCACTCGGCGCGGTCAGGCCCGGCGTGGTCAGGCCCGGCGTGGTGAGACCCGGTGTCAGGCCCGGCGTGGTCAGACCCGGCGTGGTCAGACCCGGCGTGGTGAGACCCGGTGTCAGGCCCGGCGCGGTAAGGCCCGGCGTGGTGAGGCCCGGTGCGGTCAGACCCGGTGTGGTGAGCCCCGGCGAGGTCAGGGTCGCCGGCGTGGACGAGCCCGTTCCGGTGAGCAGGCCGGTCGGCAACGGGGGCAGGTTGACCCCGAACTGCGACAGGCCCTGCGACAGCGCCGACATCAGTTCATTGGGCAGGTCGGTGATCATCGCGGCCTGGACGAACTGGCGGTGCTGCGTCGGCGGCTCAGTGCTCGCGGACAGATCGGAAACGGCGACAACTGCTGCTGGACTCGCGACTGCCAGGGCGGCGACCGCGCTCATGGCTGTCGAAAGCCTGCGACGACGTCGGTTCGGCACGGAAGTCTCCTCAATATCTGGACTACGTCTGGTAGGTGTTCGTGGCTGACCAAATGGCCAACGTGATCGACGGTACTTGTGTGACTACTGGGACTAAAGTGACGATGCGGAATTGTGAGCCGATCGCAACCTTGGGCTGCTGTCGGATTCGGGGCGGGCCGTCGCGGTCGGATACCCTTGCTGCCGATGACCGCTCGTTTTGACCTCTTTGTCGTCGGTTCCGGATTTTTCGGTCTGACGATTGCCGAGCGCGTGGCGACGCAGCTGGACAAGCGTGTTCTCGTTGTCGATCGCCGCCCGCACATCGGCGGCAACGCCTACTCCGAGCCCGAGCCGCAGACCGGCATCGAAGTGCACAAGTACGGCGCGCACCTGTTTCACACCTCCAACCAGCGGGTGTGGGACTACGTGCGCCAGTTCACCGAGTTCACCGGCTATCAGCACCGTGTCTTCGCGATGCACAACGGGGTGGCCTACCAGTTCCCTATGGGCCTCGGCCTGGTGACGCAGTTCTTCGGCAAGTACTTCACCCCAGACGAGGCGCGCCAGCTCATCGCCGAGCAGTCCGCCGAGATCGACACCGCCGATGCGCAGAACCTCGAAGAAAAGGCCATCTCGCTGATCGGCAGGCCGCTCTACGAAGCGTTCGTCAAGGGCTACACCGCAAAACAGTGGCAGACCGACCCGAGGGAACTGCCTGCCGCCAACATCACCCGGCTGCCGGTGCGCTACACCTTCGACAACCGCTACTTCAACGACACCTACGAGGGTCTGCCTGCCGACGGCTACACCGCGTGGCTGAAGAACATGGCTGCCGATGAGCGCATCGAGGTGCGGCTGGACACCGACTGGTTCGACGTCCGGGACGGGTTTCGCGCCGTAAACCCCGACGCCCCAGTGGTTTACACCGGCCCGCTGGACCGCTACTTCGACTACTCCGAGGGCCGGCTGGGTTGGCGCACACTGGATTTCGAGGTGGAGGTGCTGCCCACCGGCGATTTCCAGGGCACACCCGTGATGAACTACAACGACCTCGACGTGCCCTACACCCGCATCCACGAGTTCCGGCATTTCCATCCCGAGCGGGCCTACCCGAGCGACAAGACGGTGATCATGCGGGAGTACTCGAGGTCCGCCGATGACGACGACGAGCCGTACTATCCGATCAACACCGAAGCCGACCGTGAACTGCTGGCCGCCTACCGGACCAGGGCCAAGGCCGAGACCGCGTCGTCGAAGGTGTTGTTCGGCGGCCGGCTGGGCACCTACCAGTACCTCGACATGCATATGGCCATCGCCAGCGCACTGAACATGTACGACAACACACTTGCGCCGCACCTTCGCGACGGCGCTCCGCTTCACGAAAGCAGTAGAGAATGAGCGACATTCCATCCGGCGCGCTCGACACCGGGGAATCCAAGGCCGTCAGTCTTCTCGCCCGTGTCATCCTGCCCCGCCCTGGCGAGCCGCTTGACGTGCGCAAGCTCTATATAGAGGAATCGGAAACCAACGCCAGGCGTGCGCACCCGCCGACCCGCACCACGCTGGAGATCGGCGCGGAGTCCGAGGTTTCGTTCGCGACGTACTTCAACGCCTTCCCCGCCAGCTACTGGCGTCGTTGGTCGACGCTCGAATCGGTGGTGTTGCGCGTCGCGCTGACCGGCAGTGCCCGCGTCGACGTCTACCGCTCCAAGGCCACCGGCGCGCGGATAACCGTTGGCGGGGCCCCTGTTTCGAGCGGCGACTCGAACGAGCCTGCTGTACTCGAATTCGAGATCGGCCTCGACCCGTTCGAGGACGGCGGCTGGATCTGGTTCGACATCACCACCGAATCGAAGGTCACCGTCCACAGCGCAGGTTGGTACGCGCCGGTGTCCGCGCCGGGCCGCGCGAATGTCGCGGTCGGCATCCCGACCTTCAACCGGCCCGCCGACTGCGTCAACGCGCTGGCAGCACTGACCTCGGATCCGTTGGTGGACGAGGTGATTGGTGCGGTCATCGTGTCGGACCAAGGGACCAAGAAGGCCGTTGATCACCCGGGCTTCGCAGCCGCGGCCGCTGCGCTGGGTAACCGGCTCACGATCCATAATCAGCCGAACCTCGGCGGCTCGGGCGGCTACAGCCGGGTGATGTACGAGGCGCTGAAGAACACCGACTGTGAGCAGATCCTGTTCATGGACGACGACATCCGCATCGAGCCAGACTCGGTGCTGCGTGCGCTGGGGATGAACCGGTTCGCGAAGGTGCCGACACTGGTCGGCGGTCAGATGCTCAATTTGCAGGAACCGTCGCACCTGCACGTGATGGGCGAGATGGTCGACCAAGAGAACTTCATGTGGACCAACGCGCTCAACACGGAGTACGACCACAATTTCGCGAAGTTCCCGCTCGACGACGAAGAGCAGGCCCGCAGCAGGCTGCTGCATCGCCGCATCGACGTCGACTACAACGGCTGGTGGATGTGCATGATCCCACGGCAGGTCGCCGAGGAACTCGGCCAGCCGCTGCCGTTGTTCATCAAGTGGGACGACGCCGATTACGGGCTGCGCGCAGGGGAGCACGGCTACCCCACAGTCACGCTCCCAGGAGCGGCGATCTGGCACATGGCGTGGAGCGACAAGGATGACGCCATCGACTGGCAGGCGTACTTCCACCTGCGCAACCGGTTGGTCGTCGCTGCCATGCACTGGGACGGCAACGTCGGTGGCCTGATCGCCAGCCACATGAAGGCGACGTTGAAACACCTTCTGTGCCTTGAATATTCGACAGTTGCGATCCAAAACATGGCAATGGACGACTTCTTGGCCGGGCCCGAACACATCTTCTCGATCCTGGAATCCGCGCTGCCCGATGTCCGCAAGATGCGCGAGCAATTCCCTGACGCCGTGGTGCTGCCGGGTGCAACCGCACTGCCGCCGGCGTCGGACAAGCGCCGCAAGAGGGTGAAGATCCCGACCAATCCGGCTGCAATCGCAATCCGGCTGGCCCGTGGCGTGCTTCACCAGCTCAAGCAGCACGACCCGGCCCACCATCGACGCCCACAGCTCAACGTGGCGACACAGGACGCCAGGTGGTTCTCGTTGTGCAAGTACGACGGCGTCACCGTCACCACCGCCGACGGCCGCGGTGTGGTCTACCGACAGCGTGACCGCGCGAAAATGTTTGCGCTGCTGCGTGAGTCGACTCGCAGGCAACTGCGGCTGGCCCGCAAGTTCAATCGGATGCGCAAGGTCTACCGCGAGGCTCTGCCGGTGCTGTCGTCCAAGCAGAAGTGGGAATCGGTGCTCCTGGAATCGTCGCCGGCCAATGGCTGAGACCCTACGGGGCGAGGAAGCGGCGCTGGTGGCCGTGCAGTCGGCGCTGGCTGACCGGCCCGGCGTGCTGGCCTGCGCGCGCGGCCTGTCGCATTTCGGCGAGCACAGCATCGGCTGGGTCGCTGTCGCCGCGTTGGGCGCCCTGTTGCAGCCTCGACGGCGCAGCGCATGGGTTGCCGCAGGCGTTGGAGCGTTTCTCGCCCACGCCGCCGCGGTGGTGATCAAGCGGGTGGTCAGGCGCGAACGCCCGCATCACCCGGCTGTCACCGTCAACGTCGGCACGCCGAGCCGGTTGAGCTTCCCGTCCGCACACGCCACGTCGACTACCGCAGCTTCGATGCTGCTGGCTCGCCCTACCAGCCTGCCCCTACCGATCATTCTTGTACCGCCAATGGCGTTGTCCCGCTTGGTGCTTGGCGTGCACTATCCCAGCGACGTGCTCATCGGCGTTGCGGTCGGGGCGGTCGTCGCGAAGACGGTTGGAGCCGTCGCTGATCGGGTTGGAGGAGACGGATGAGTATCTCGAGTGAGAGCCCTGAGAGCGCAACACACATGAGTGAAGAGCCGGCACCGGTCACCGGTCCACCCAAGAACCTCGCCAGCGGCGTCATCAAGGCGATCCGGCCGCGGCAGTGGGTGAAGAACCTGCTCGTGCTGCTCGCCCCGGTAGCCGCACTGGGTGGTGACGTCCGCTACGACTATCGTGAGGTCGCGATCAAGGTCGCGATTGCATTCGTGGCCTTTTCATTGGCCGCCTCGTCGGTGTACTTGATCAACGACGCCCGAGACGTCGAGGCCGACCGTCAACACCCCACCAAACGCTTCCGCCCAATCGCGGCCGGAGTGGTGCCGGAGTGGCTCGCGTACACCCTTGCAGTGGTGCTTGCCCTTGCTGCACTTGCGATTTCGTGGCTGGCCACGCCGAATCTGGTGGTGGTGATCGCCATCTACATCGCCATCCAGCTGGCCTACTGTTTCGGCCTCAAACACCAGGCCGTCCTCGACATCTGCATCGTCTCGTCAGGCTTCTTGATCCGCGCCATAGCCGGTGGTGTCGCCGCCAGTATTCCGCTGTCGCAATGGTTCCTGTTGGTCATGGCGTTCGGATCCCTCTTCATGGCGGCGGGCAAGCGCTACGCCGAGCTGCAGCTCGCCGACCGCACCGGCGCCAAGATCCGAAAGTCGCTGGAAAGCTACACGAGCAGCTATCTGCGTTTCGTGTGGACGCTGTCGGCGACCGCGATGGTGGTGTGCTACAGCCTGTGGGCCTTCGAACGCGACGGCGCCAACGCCGGGTGGTTCGCGGTGACCATCGTTCCGATCACAGTCGCAATCCTCCGGTACGCCGTCGACGTCGACGGCGGGCTGGCCGGCGAGACGGAGGAGATCGCATTGAAGGACCGAGTTCTGCAGCTTCTGCTCCTGGCCTGGATCGGAACCATCGGTGCCGCGGTCTTCCTCAGCTGAACGAATTAGGACGACGGCCGCGCGCCGCTTGGCCCGCTGGCCGGCGTTCCCCTATGACATAACCGCCCGGGTCAGCCTCTGGGCAGGCGTTGTGGTGGTCGTGGCGCTGTTCGGCTGGGGTGCCTGGGAGCGGCGCTGGACTGCCGACGACGGGCTGATCGTGCTGCGCACGGTGCGAAATCTATTGGCCGGCAACGGCCCGGTCTTCAACACCGGCGAACGCGTCGAAGCCAACACGTCGACGATCTGGACCTATCTGATCTATCTCGGCGGCTGGGTCGGCGGTCCGGTCCGGCTGGAATACGTGGCGCTGGTGGTGGCCCTGGTCCTCAGCGTGGCCGGGGTGGCCATGGCGATGCTGGGCGCAGGCCGGCTGTATGCGCCGGGTCTTCGCGGCAGGGGGGCCTTGCTGCTGCCCGCAGGGGCACTCGTCTACATCGCGGTGCCACCCGCGCGTGACTTCGCCACCTCGGGGCTCGAAAACGGCTTGGTGCTCGCCTATTTGGGACTGCTGTGGTGGATGATGGTCTGCTGGTCGCAGGCAATACGCGCCTATCCCGTCCCGCAACACCCGCCGATGCCGCGCAGGGGCGCACCGCCGACGCTACGCAGAGCACCCGTCCCTGTTGCACCGCCGCCATCCACAACCAACGTCGTCAGCCGGTTCTTCGATGCGGCACTGGCTTTCGTCGCCGGGTTGAGTGTGCTGGTGCGTCCCGAGCTGGCGCTCGTCGGTGGGCTCGCGCTGATCATGATGCTCGTTGCGGCCCGCAGCTGGCGCCGCCGCGTGCTGATCATCGTCGCAGGCGGCCTGGTGCCGGTGGGCTACGAGATCTTCCGGATGGGCTACTACGGCCTGCTCTACCCGGGCACCGCGCTCGCCAAGGATGCGTCGGGATCCAAATGGGCCCAAGGCTTTGTCTATCTGGCCAACTTCAACCGCCCGTATCTGCTCTGGGCGCCCGCGATCCTGCTCGTCGGCCTTGGCCTCGTCGCGTTGGTTACCCGCGGTCGGTCGAGACGGATCCGCCGCGCGAACCCACCGGGCTATGGTTGGGTGGCCCGCAGAATGCAAAGTCCTTCTGCCGTAGTGATTTTCGTATTAGTCAGCGGGCTTCTTCAGGCGATCTACTGGATCCGCCAGGGCGGCGACTTCATGCACGGCCGGGTGCTGCTCACGCCGGTGTTCCTTCTGTTGGCACCTGTGGCTGTGATCCCGTTGGTGCTTCCCGACGGGGTCCAAATGCCGCGTGGCGCAGGCTATCTGTTCGCGGGTGCGACGGGCATGCTCTGGCTGTCGGTCGCGATTTGGTCACTGTGGGCAGCCAATTCGCCCGGCATGGGGTCCGACGCCACCCGCGTCACCTACACCGGCATCGTCGACGAACGCCGGTTCTACTCGCAGGCAACCGGCAACGCGCACCCGTTGACCGCCGCCGATTACCTTGATTATCCCCGCATGCGGGCAGTGCTCGTCGCGCTGAACAACACCCCCGACGGCGCGCTGCTCTTGCCGTCCGGCAACTATGACCAATGGGACGTGGTGCCCGCCGTACCGCCGCCGCCTGATCTGCCCCCCGACGTGAGGAAGGACTACAAGGGCCCGCATACAGTGTTTTTCACTAATCTGGGCATGCTGGGCATGAACGTCGGGTTGGACGTGCGGGTGATCGATCAGATCGGGCTGGCAAACCCGTTGGCGGGACACACGAGTCGACTGGTGGACGGTCGCATCGGACACGACAAGAACCTGTTCCCGGATTGGGCGGTAGCCGAGGGTCCGTTCCTGAAGATCCCGCCGTTCATTCCGGCCTACCTGGATCAGGACTGGGTGGCACAGGCCGAGGTCGCGCTGAAATGCCCCGCCACCGACGCCGTGCTGACCTCCGTTCGCGGGCCGATGGGTTTGCGGCGGTTCCTGTCAAACCTGGTGCATGCACCCGAATTCACGAGCTATCGAATCGATCGGGTGCCGCTCTACGAACTAGTGCGCTGCGGTCTCGATGTGCCCGCACCGTCGGGGACCCCTTACACTGGCATGCCGGCAACGGGGCCATGACCGTCAGCGATTTGTTAGCTGGCCGGGTTTTCTGACAGTTTGGTAACGCCGCAGCCATGTCGGCGCGATAGCCCTTTCGAGCCGCCGTTCATACGGCGCGCGGACAGACACGTGAACGGACGGTAAGAGCAGCAGATGCGTCGGACATCGGTGGTCAACGCCGTGCAAAATCGGCTTCGTCGCCTGCTGGCGGTGGCTGTCGCGATGCTGACGTTGCCTGCTTTGGCTGTCATGGTCGGACCTACGCTGCAAGCCCTGAAACCAGACCTGATCGCGACCATCAATGGCTGATGAGCGAGCAGGGACGATACACGCTCGAATAGAAGGATTACAGCAAGGTGTGGTTGACTGCACGGGCGCGGCGCCTTGTGTCTGCCGTGCGGCATACAACAGATGGGATAGGTAGAAGCATGGGTTTCGTTGGGAAGATGCGCGGCGCCTGGGCGCGCCGGCTCACGGTCGCGGCCATGGTGGCCGCCGTGTTGCCCGCCCTGGTTGGCGTCGTCGGAGGCTCGGCGACTGC
>JAVRPX010000199.1:0-4072 GCA_032161985.1 Mycobacterium sp. | reverse complement strand
AACCTTGCCCTGTTCGTACAGCTGCATGACGGCAGTCGCGGTGGCAAGGGGTTTCGTCAACGACGCCATGTCGAAGATCGTGTCCTCGGTCATCGGCTCTGCAGGTGCAGGCGATCCATCTAGTCCCGGCTCGCCTGCGAGCTTGCGCGAGCCATACGCCTGGTGGAAGACGACCTCGCCGCCGTGGCCGATCAGAACGACAGCGCCTGGCAGCTTCTGTGCCGCTATCGCATCGTTGATCAGCTTGGAGACTGCGACGAAGTCAGGTGCGGGAGCCGCGGTTGGCGGCACCGTAGGCGCGGGTGCCGCAGCGGACGTCGGCGCAGGTGCATCTGAAGTTGGCGGTGCCTGAGCGCTATCGCTTACTGTCTGCGCTGCATCGCCACCCGAGCAAGCCGTAGCGAATGCAAGCAAGACAGCGCCAACAGCAAGAACCTTTCGCCCAGAAGGCTTTCCGATGTCCGTCATCTCGCGGACGCCATGTCGGGGTCATCGCCATCCGTACCGATGGTCGGCATCGGTGCGGTGTCCACCAGTGACGGCACGTTCGCTTGCCGCTTTGCCTCGGTCACCTGATCCAAGGAAGCCTCGACGGCCGGATGGGTGGGGTCATGCGGCAGCGACGGCACCAGCACGTCGGCCTCGACGGCCGCCTCCTCCAGCTCCTCCTCCGGCTGTGGCACCACCGACGGCTTGCGCTCTTCGGGCAGATCGATGTCGTTGAGCCCCACCCGGTTCTGCAGTCGTTTCATCCAGCGCGGCGCCCACCAGCACTCGTCGCCGAGCAGTCTCATGACCGACGGAACGAGGAACATCCGGACCACCGTCGCGTCCAGCAGCAGCGCAGTGACAAGGCCGAACGCCAGGTATTTCATCATCACCAGGTCGGAGAAGACGAACGCGCCCGCCACCACGACGAGTACCAACGCCGCCGCGGTGATGAGGCGGCCGGTGGTCGCGGTGCCGATGCGAATGGCGTTCGCGGTCGACGTGCCGTGCGCGCGTGCCTCAACCATCCGGGAGACGAGGAAGACCTCGTAGTCGGTCGACAGGCCGTAGATCACCACGATGACGAGGCCGATCACTGGGGCGGTCAGCGGGGTGGGCGTGAAGTTCAGCAACCTGGCGAAGTGGCCGTCGACGAATATCCACGTCAGCACGCCCAGCGTCGAACCGAGCGTCAACACACTCATGATCGCGGCCTTGATCGGCAGCACCAGCGACCCGAACGCCAGGAACATCAACAACGTGGTCGTGCTGATCAAGATGAGCGCCATCATCGGCAGCTTGGAAAAGATGCTGTGGATGCTGTCCTGCTCAAGCGCCGGTGTGCCGCCGACCCAGACGGTCAGGCCGCGCGGCGCCGGGATCGACCGCAAGTCGGCGACCTTCGTGTCGGCGTCATTGCGGTTCACCAGGCCGTTTTGGATCACCCGGACTGATGGATCCTTTGATGCACCGTCGAGGTAGGGGCGTTCCTTCCACATGTTGGCCGGGTCGTTGCCCGCATCGATGAAGCCCGCAATCGTCATCGCCTTGCCGCGGACCTGCTGAACCTGGGCGTCGGTGACCGGCCGGCCGTCGTTGCGATGGACCACCAGCGTCAGCGTCTCGGTGCGAAAGCCGGGGAAGATCTGATCGAACTCCTGCTGCGCCTGGCGCACCGAATTCGTTGGCGGCAGGTACTTTTCGCTGATGCCACCCAGGGACAGATTGCCCAACGGGACGATCAGCCAAATCATCACGATGATGATCGCGGCGGCGAACATGATTGGCCGCTTCATCACACGGTCGACGAGCCTGCCCCAGAATCCGTTCTCGACCTCTTCGCGGGTCTTGGTCTTCTGCACACGCGGACCCAGCCAGTGCAGCCACCAGTTGGTGGGTTTCCAGTTGCGGAAGAACGGAACCCGCAGGAACGAGTACACGCCCAAGTCGTCGACGTGGCGGCCCAGCAGCCCCAGGCAGGCAGGCAGCGCGGTGATCGACAGGATCGCCGACAGCATGACCGAGGCGATCATGGCGTAGGTGAGTGATCTGAGGAAGCCCTGCGGGAACAGCAGCAAGCCGGCCGCGGATGCCACGATCAGCACCGCCGAGAACATCACTGTTCGCCCGGCCGTCATCACCGCGCGGCGTACCGCGGTTTCAGTGTTATAGCCCTCGGCGATCTCCTCTCGGAAGCGGCTGACCACGAACAGCCCGTAGTCGATGGCGATGCCCAGACCGATCAGCGTCACCACCGGCTGCGCGAAATAGTGCACCGGCCCGGATATTGCGACCAACCGCATGATGCCCAGCGACCCGGCGATGCTGAGAGCGCCGACCATCGCCGGCAGCAGTGCCGCTACCACACCACCGAAGACGAAGAACAGCACCACTGCCACCAACGGCACGGCCAGCAGCTCGGCTCGCTTCTGGTCTTCGCCGATGGTGCCCATCAGCTCGTTGGCCAATGGCTGCAAACCGGCCAGTTTCACGTCGACGCCCGGGACATCGAAGTCGTGCTGGACCACCTTGTAGTTGTTGAGGATGGTGTCGTCGTCATTGCCCTTGAGCTGAATCGACATGAACGCGTGCTTCTTGTCCGCGTCGGCCATGTTGCGCAGCAGCTTTGGGCTCTTGAAGTAGCCGACCGACCGAAGTATCTGGTCTGGGTGGTCTTTTTCGACCTGAGCGAGGTTCTCGAGGATCTTCTTCGTGAACTTCTGATCATCCACGGTCTTGCCGTCCGGAGCCGAGTAGATCGCCACGATGTGGCCCGAGGTATCGCGACCATACGCCTCGTCACCCAGGCGCGACGCCCTGGCTGACTCGCTGCCACCGTCGTAGAAACCGCTCTGGGTGAGATGGGAGCCCAGAGTCAGGCCGAACGCGCCGCCACCCAGGCACAACGCCACCATGACTCCGATCACGATGGATCGGTAGCGGTATACCGTTCGACCCCACCAGGCGAAAACGTCAGCTCCTAACTGATCTTCCTCTGCGGCCCGTGCATCACTTACGTTGTCATGCGCGCCGCGTCAGCGCCGAAGACAGCGGTCGATGGCTGCAGCCGCGCCCCTTCTCGTCCAGCGGATCTAGGCCGATCCACGATAACCGCTCCAGGAAACCAGGAATGTGTGAGGACTCTAGGAGTTGCCGTTACCGCGCCCGCTTGGCTTCGTACATCGCGAAGTCCGCATCGCGCAGAATCTCGTCGGCCGACCGCGGGTCGTCGGGGTCGACATCGACGACACCGATACTCGCGCGCACCACAAGGCGCGTCCCATCAGTGGGTTCCGCTGCAATCAACTCCCGGCGCACCCGTTCGACCATTTTGGTGATATCGCGACTCGACGCGACGCCGAAGACCAGCACGACGAACTCGTCGCCACCCATTCGTCCCACCAAGCCGTCGGCACCTACCGCTCGCAGCAGTCGCTGCGCAGCGGCACGCAACACGTCGTCACCGGCCATGTGGCCCAACGTGTCGTTCGTCGTCTTGAGGTCGTCGATGTCGATGAACAACACCGCGCGTAGGTGCTCCGCGGTATCAGGTTTCAGCGCCCGGTTGAGCTTTCGCAGTACCGTCGCCCGGTTCGGCAGATCGGTGAGCGTGTCGTGCCGCGCGTAGAACATCGCCTTGTCGGCGGCTTCCCGCTCGGCGGTGACATCGAGGAACGTGATCAACATGTCCGATTGTTCGGGCATATCGGGATTCATCAATCGACAGCTGGACAGGATCCATCGGCGTCTCCCGTCGATCCCGTCGATCCCGAAGACTTCGTTGCATCGCGGCGAGCCCGTGCGCAGCACCATCAAGGCCGGTCGCACATCGATCGGAATGTTCACGCCATCTGCGTCGTAGAAGGGGTACTGATTTGTGATCGTGAAGAAGTTGGCACCCACGAACTCTGGCCCGGCGCCCATGATCCGCACCGCCGCCGGGTTGAGCGACTTGATGTTCGCGTCCTTGTCCAAGACGATGACGGCTTCGACCATCGACGTCACCACGGCCTTGAAATGCTGCTCCGGACGGTGCAACGCCGTCAGATTGGAGCAGACCAATACGAACCCGTCGTTCATCGCG
>JAVRPX010000198.1:0-3379 GCA_032161985.1 Mycobacterium sp. | reverse complement strand
CCCGCGCCGGCTGGACGCTGGACCACGCCAACAGCGTCTACGAGGCGGTCTTCAACCTGTCCTACATCGTCGGGCCGGGCATCGGCGGCCTGCTGATCGCGACGCTGGGCGGCATCAACACGATGTGGGTGACCGCATCCGCATTCGCGTTGTCGATGGTCGCGATTGCGGTGCTTCGGCTGGAGGGTGCGGGCAAGCCCGACCGCACCGCCCTGCCCGAAGGGGTGTGGGCGGGCATCATGGAAGGCCTGCGCTTCGTCTGGAACAACAAGGTGCTGCGCACACTGGCGTTCGTCGACCTCGCAGCCACTGGCCTCTATATGCCCATGGAGTCAGTGCTTTTCCCGAAGTACTTCACGGACCGCAACGAACCGGCGCAGCTCGGTTGGGTGCTGATGGCGTTGAGCGTCGGCGGCCTGATCGGGGCGCTGGGCTATGCGCTGCTGTCGAAGTACTCGAGCAAGCGGGCCGTCATGCTGACCGCGGTGCTGACGCTCGGCATCGCGATGACGATCATAGCGTTCCTACCGCCGCTACCCCTGATACTCGTGCTGTGCGCGGTGGTCGGACTGGTGTACGGGCCGATCGCACCGATCTATAACTACGTCATGCAAACCCGCGCGCCCCAGCATCTCCGTGGTCGGGTGGTCGGGGTGATGGGGTCGCTCGCCTACGCCGCCGGACCGCTCGGGTTGATCGTGGCAGGCCCGCTCGCCGACGCCGCCGGATTGCACGCGACGTTCCTCGCCTTGTCGCTGCCGATGCTGGCGCTGGGTCTCGTCGCCATCTTCCTGCCTGCGCTGCGCGAACTGGACTCAGGCGGGCAGCTCGACCAGCCGCCGGGTCAGACGGAGTAGGTGCGACCGCAGCGTGGCGTCGTCGAGGTGTGCGACGAGCGGATGCTTGACCGCGCTGCCGATCGCGCCGGACAGCATCGCGGCTTGCACCAGCGTCTCGGGACCGGTGTCATCACCGATCAGCGCCGCGTACAGCCGCTCGAGGAACACCTGAAACGGCGGGTGCTCGGCGAGAAACCGGATGATGACTGGATCGGACTGCATGACACCGACCATTCGGCGCTGATCGACGGCCATCTCGATCACCCGGTTGAGCAACAATTCCCTTGCCTGCGGCCGATCTTCGGCCGCCTCCGCGTCCTCCACCGCCTCCTCTAGCCGCGCGAGCTGCATCTCGGTCACCGCGATGATGATCTCGTCTTTGGTCTTGAACTGGTGGTAGACAGCGGCTTTCGTGACGCCGAGCGCGTCCGCGATCATCTGAAGCGACGTCCCGCTGACACCGTGCTCGGCGAACAGGTCCAGCGCGGCGACCAGGACGCGGGTCTGCGCGGCGCTGCGCGGGATCGCGCTGAACCGTCCGATCGCAGTCGACGTCACCCGGTCAGGGTAGCCGATCGGCTACGTAGCCTCGCAGAATCTCGGCGTTTGCCTTGGCAAGCGTACTCAGCGTTCTAGGCTCTCGATGTGGGGTTGACGTGGCCGTTGATCGGTCGCTCGGAGGAGATGCGAACCATCGTGGCCGCGGTATCGGAACCCGGCCTCGTGGGGATCCTGGTTAGCGGGCCCGCCGGCGTCGGGAAGAGCCGGATAGTGCGTGAGGGTCTGTCAGCCGCCGCATCTCAGGGTTTTGAACCGCGCTGGGCCGTCGGCACCATGTCGGCGCGCAAGCTCCCACTCGGTGCGTTCGCGCCATGGGCCGGGTCCACCAGCACTGACCGTCTTCAACTGGTGCGCGGCGTGATCGATTCGGTGACATCCGCGCCGTCAGGTACAACGGTGGTGCTGGGCGTCGACGATGTGCACCTGCTCGACGAACTGTCGACATTCGTCTTGCACCAGATCGTGCAGCGCGAGGCCGCCAAGGTCGTGCTCACAGTGCGTGAAGGCGAACGCGTTCCGACCGAGATATACGAGATATGGAAGGGCGGCCAGTTCGATCGACTGGACCTGCAACCGCTCTCGGCCATCGAGACGGCCGACCTGTTGGCGGCCACATTGGGCGGCCCGGTGGACCCCGATGCCGCCACCCGGCTGTGGAAGCTGACGCGGGGGAACGCTCTGTATCTCCGCAACATCGTCGAGCAGGAACTCGCCGACGGCCGAATTCTGCAGCAGAACGGCTATTGGCAGTGGACCGGCGATCCGATCATGCCGAAGGGATTGGTCGAGCTGATCGAATCCCGTTTCGGTGCGCTGTCGCAGCCCATCGGTGAGGTGATCGACGCACTTGCCGTCGGTGAGCCGCTCGAAATGACGATGTTGCGCCGGATCGCGGAAACCGACGCCATCGAGGAAGCCCATGTGCGCGGCCTGATCACCGTCGACGAAGTTGACGACGGCATGGAAGTGCGGCTGGCGCACCCGCTCTACGGCGAGGTACGACGGTCGCGGTCGGCCGAAACCAGGTTGCGGCGGCTGCGCGGAAGGGTGGCGACGGAGCTGGCGTCCGCCCCAGGTAGCGACGACATGCGCAGCGTGGTGCGCCGCGCAACGTTGAGTCTGGACTCCGACGTGACGCCCGACACCGAGCTGCTCCTCATCGCAGCACGTGGCGCTATCTGGCTGGGAGATCTGCGACTGGCGGATCGGCTTGCGAAAGCGGCGATCCGCGCCGGGCCGTCGCCACGCGCGTATTTCCTTCGTGCGCATGCGTTGTCGTGGCTGCCAGCCGGCAAGGAAGCCGACGAGGTGCTGGCCGCAGTGCCCGCTTCAGAGCTCACCGACGACGACCGCGGCCGGCTCGCTTACCTCCGCGCCCTCAACATGTTGTGGGCCCTCGGCGACGCCCGGCGCGCGAAGGAAATCATCGATGACGCCGCCGGTAGCGCTGTGCCTCGCTTCTGGATCGACGCCGTCCTCGCGGTGTACTGGTTTACGCTGGACCAACCGCAGGAAGCATTACAGGCGTCGGAAAGCCTTGTGCTGGAAGACTTGCCGGCAGTTGCGGGCGCCGAGACCGCGTGGGTCGTCGCCGCGATGTTGGCGGACACGGGCCAAACCGACAAGGCGTTGTCCGTCGCGAACACCGGCTACGACGTTGCCTCCCGGTTCTTCGACTCACCGCAGATGCGATTCAACATCGCCGACGCGCACGTGAGCGCGCTGTTGTTGGCTGGCCAAATCGAGGACGGGCTCGAGAGGGCAGAACAGGTCCGCGGGGAAGCTGCCGAGGTGCCGGGGCCTCCACAGCTGGTCGGGACCGCGATCGTAGGTCGAGCCGCGCTCTTCGCCGGCCGGCTTGACTCGGCCTGCGCACTGTTGGGAACCGCAGCACCCGCGCTCTCGGCGTCGGGTAATTCGATGGGCTGGGGGTTCCGCTACCACATCCCGTACGCCACCGCGCTGGCGATGCGTGGGGC
>JAVRPX010000197.1:0-3088 GCA_032161985.1 Mycobacterium sp. | reverse complement strand
AGGTTACGCCGAGCTGATGCCTGCCCACGACAGCATGCTGTTCGCGGTGCCGGATTCGGTGCCCGACGAGGTCGCGGTGTTCGCCGACCCGTTCTCGGTGTCGCTGCACGCGATCACGCGGCATCCGCCGCCGTCGACCGGTCGGGTCCTCGTCTACGGGGCGGGCTCTCGGTTTGTGTGCGGTCGCGGTGCTGCGCGCGCTGTACCCACAGGTCGCGGTCGCGGTGGTGGCGCGCTTCGACGCGCAGGCGGAGTTGGCCCGTCGGTTCGGCGCGGACAAGGTGCTTGCGCACGAACCGCGGCTGGCGGTCATCGAGGAGCTCGTCGCGTGGGGCGGCGGCCGACTGCGCCAGCCATTGCAGGGGCTGCCGATGGCCTACCCCGGCTCGATTGACGTGGTCTATGACACCGTCGGCAAGCCGGAGACATTCGAGGTCGGCGTGCGAGTGCTCGTGGCGCGGGGCACCCTGGTGAAGGCAGGCGTGCATGCGCCGGGGCGATGGGAGTGGAGCCCCTACCTCGACCTTGTCGCCGACGGCCGGGTCGACCTGCGGCCGATGCTGACCCATACATTCGGGCTCGAGCAGTGGCGCGAGGCGTTCCTTGCGATCGCCAATCAGGGGGAGTCCGGCGCGGTCAAAGTCGCCATCGACTTCCGCTAGGCCGAGCGACCGCGCCATCGTGCACCGCGAGCGTGCGCGTTTGTATGGAATTAGACGGCGTGTCGCGTGCAGACACGCACGCTCGCGGCAGTGGTGGGCCTGGCAGTTCTACATCGGGTTTTGGCGCAGGTAGCCATATACCGCGCCGAAGTTCTGGTCGACCTCGTCGGGGATGGGCACTGGGCCGCCGAGAGCCCTTGCACCCCAGACGATCTGGGCGGTCCGCTCCACGAGTGCCGTCACGTGCAGGGCCTTATCGGGTCGGGGGGCCACCGCCACCAGTCCGTGATTGGCGATCAACGCGGCCGCCCGGCCCTCCAACGCCTTCACAGCGTTGGTGCCGACATCGGGTGAGCCCGACGCCGCGTAGTCGGCGCAGCGGATGTCGCCGCCGCAGTACACGGCGAACTCGTCGACGGCAGCGGGAATCGACTGGTGCGCAACGGCGAACATGGTCGCCCACACCGGATGGCTGTGGATCACGCTGCCGATATCGTCGAACGCCTGATAGCAGGCCAGATGAAGGTGCATCTCGCTCGACGGCGAACGACCGCCCTTGGCCATCAGCACCGTACCCTCCGGGTTGACCAGCACCAGGTCGTCGAGCGCCATCTCCGCGTAGTCGACCGACGACGGCGTGATGACGAGGCTGCCGTCCTCCCGACGGGCCGAGATGTTGCCCGCGGTTCCCTCGACCAAGCCGCGTCGCAACATGTCCTTGGCGGCGGCCAGCACGGCCGTCTCCGCGTTGTCGACGAATCTCATGATCTGCCTTGCTCCTCACGTCCGCCGAAGGCCAGCACCTCCGGGTTGACGATGTGCGTGGGCGTCCGTCCGGACAGCAGCGCCTCGAGGCCGTCGGCGACGATCTGCGCCTGCCGGGCCTCAGTGTTCCACGTGGCGCCGCCGATGTGAGGCGTGAGGACGACGTTGGGCATGCCCACCAGTGGGTGGTCGGTCGGGAGCCATTCGCCGACAAAGTGGTCAAGGCCTGCGGCGACGACCTTGCCGCTGCGCAGGGCGTCGACGAGGGCGTCGGCGTCGAGCAGTTGGGCTCTCGCAGTGTTGAGGAAAACGACACCGTCGCGCATGGCGGCGAACTGCGGGGCGCCGATCATGCCGACGGTCTCCGCGGTGACCGGCGCGTGCAACGAGACGATGTCGGCAAGGGCGAGCAGCTCGTCGAGGCTGTGGCGGGCCTCGTCGCTGTACGGGTCGTAGGCGATGACCTCGACACCCAGCCCCTTCAGGCGCCATCGCAAGGCCCTGGCGACCGCGCCGAGACCGACCAGCCCTGCCGTGAGTCCCGCCACCTCCCACGCGCGGAACCGCTGGTAGGGGATCGTGCCATCGCGAAACACCTGGCCCTCCCTGACATCCGCGTCGGCGGGCAACACCTGCCGGGTGGCCGCGAACAGCAGGGCGATCGTCATTTCGGCGACGGCGTCGGCGTTGCGGCCGGGGGTGTAGAGCACAGGAATGCCCGAAGCGGTGGCGCCGCGGACATCGACGTTGTTCGGGTCGCCGCGGGTCGAGGCGATGGCCCGAAGCGGCAGGTCGAACACCGGGCCGCCCACCGAATCACTCTCGACGACAAGCACATCCGCGTTCTCCGACGACGCGCGTTCGGCCAGCTGCTCGGCGGTGTAGATTCGAAGCGGCGTCTGACCGATCCAGGGGTCGTAGACCACGTCGGCAAGCTCGCGCAGCTTGTCGAAACCCGGACCACGCAATGGAGCCGTCACCAGCGCCCGAAGTCGCGTCACGAGGCCCATTCTCCGTCGAAGGATTCGCCCCCTGACGTCCGGGGCGATCTCACATGTCACATCAGCACCGTCGCGGCACCATGACCATCTCCGGAAACGTGGTCCCGCATGTGGGACCACGTTTCGGAAGGCCCTAATCCTCGGGCGACGGCCGTAGGAGTGATCGCGCTGGCGTACGGTGACCCGCGTGTCAGCCAAAGACGTCACAATCGGCATCGACATCGGCACCACCGCCGTCAAAGCCGTGGCCGCCGACGAGGACGGCCATGTGGTGGCCAGGACACGAATTCCTCACCGGCTTCGGGTGCCTGCCCCCGACCGCCTCGAGCACGACGCCGACGAGGCGTGGCGGCGAGGCCCGCTGGCGGCAATGGGCGAACTCGGCAGGCCCGACGCGGTCGCGGTCGCTGTCACGGCCATGGTGCCGTCCCTGACGGCAGTCGACGACGAGGGCGGGCCGCTGACACCGGGCCTGCTGTACGGCGACAGCCGGGGGATGGGACCGGCGGGCGCGGACACCACGTTCCTCAGCGGTGAGACGGTCGAATTCCTGCGCTGGACGGCGCGCGAGGCGCCCGATGCCAAGGGGTACTGGCCCGCGGCGGCCGTGGCCAACCACGCGTTGGCGGGCGAGGCGGTCCTCGACAACGCCACCGCGAG
>JAVRPX010000196.1:0-4313 GCA_032161985.1 Mycobacterium sp. | reverse complement strand
GTCGTTGGCGGTCACGTCGGGAAACGGGACCAGGACATCCCCCTGTGACGCGCAGCTGCCCTGGTGGATGTGCATCGCGTGACTGCTGCCTGGGGTGAAGCCGACCATCTGCAGCTTGGCGCTGACGCTCTTGGTTTGGGGGTCCCAGCTGAGCGTCACCGCGCCAGACGGCTGGTTGCCGAGAGCGACGTTGACCGGGGAACCGGCCACGCCGGTGGCCGTGGCCGAAGTCGTGGTCGACGATGGCGTCGAACTCGAGCCGCACGCCGCAACGCATGCGGCGACTACGGCAGCTACCGCCATGAACCGCATGGAAGTCAATTTGTGTGTGCTGGTGTTCAAGATTCTGCTCCCACATCCGGGCTGGCGCCTCGCGCTGACGCCGGGGCCCGATGAGGGGGTCGCCGACGGTATGGGATCTCCCGCATTCGGGTCGCCGATCCGCGGGTTGCACCACGTCCAGGGTGAAGCACTACCAGCTGAGAATCGTTGATCGTTCTTTAGATATACCACCGTGCCACAGGCAGTCCAGCCTCGAAAGCGTTCAGCGTCAACTCACCAGCAGTGTGAAACCAGACGCACCAACTGAATGCTGACTGCGGAAACAAGTGCGGATTGGCAGAGGTGAGGGCAAGTCCGGGGGACCTTCCGCTTTTCAGGCGGAGTTCCGGCTTACTCCAATGTGTTTCAGCTGCTCATACGGGCCTGGCGCACGCGAGTTAGACCCGCTGGCACCCGGATCGGCGGTTTGGCCGCATTTTGGCCCCATCGATGAGTTGCGCCGGTCTCGATAATCGGTCGTGCTGCCAGTTTTCGGCTGGCCCGACAAACGGCTTGACCGCTCACTTACGGGGCGCGCCCTGGGCCTGTCTCATCGGTCGTCGAGGATATGCCGCTGGATCGTATGCGGCTGTTGGTCGGCGCACTGTTAGTTGGGTGGGGTGCTGGTAGGGAACTCCGTCTGTCGGCTCGAAGGCGATGCGCGAGGGGCGGGCGTTGTTCACTAGAGTTTCAGGCAAAGAAGACCGACATTCTGGCCCGTATCGAGAACTGTAAGTGGTTGCTCATTCGGGTGCGGGGGGCAGGGTCGGGCACGCGGTCATATACGGGATCTCGGGGGACACCCAGTCGCGCCACTGTTTGTGGCTCATGTTCGCGCTGAGCTTGTCGCACAGCAGATCGGGCCAGGCTGCGGGCCCGGGCCACAGCCGCATCGTCGTGTCCTCGCTGCCGGAGACGATGCGCTTGCCGTCGGGACTGAAAGCCACGCTGAGCACGCCGTCTTTGTGCCCGGTCAGCGGGGGGCCGATCGGCGCGCCGGTGTCGGCGTCCCACAGCCGCACCGTTTTGTCGACGCCACCGGAGACGATGCGGCGCCCGTCGCGGCTGAACGCCACACTGAGTACCCAGCCGGTGTGCCCGGTCAGCGGGGCGCCGATCTGCTGGCCGGTGCCGGCGTCCCACAACCGCACCTCGCCGTTGTCGCTGCCGGAGACGATGCGGCGGCCGTCGGGGCTGAACGCCACACGTTCCACGTAGCTGGTGTGGCCCGTGAGCGGGGCGCCGATCTGCTGGCCAGTGTCGGCATTCCACAGCCGCACGGTCTTGTCGTCGCTGCCGGACTCACAACACATGCGTTCGACTACGTGTCCAACTTGCGCACCGTTTATGTCGAACGCTGGACAGCCGGAATATGGAGCCAGATGGCCCGCCGTCAGCAGCGCGTCGATTCCTCTCCAAGTCACAGGTGCTCCAAACGTCCCCGGGCCCGCTGGCGCAGAGAAGTCGACATAGTCCCCTGGTTTGAGTAGGGCACAGGGCGGGGAAGCGCGATTGACAATATGGGGTCGTCGCGGTCCGCGACCGCATCGCTAAGGCCACGAACGGCGTCGGTAAAGTACGGAAGCCGCTCAGCGGTAACCTCATTCAGAGGCTGAATTTCGCGCGGTTGGTACAAGGCGGCGCCCACCGCAGGCATCTGCCACTCCACGATCACTGCGGGGAATAACCTATCGTTGAGCGCCGATACTCCAACGCCAAGAACCGAGTCCATGCCGTACCGTCGAAGTCTGTTCAAGATCGTGGTCCGCGATTCAAAGACATCCGGTGCGTTCTCGGCGAGCCATTCTGACGTCAGCACGAAAGCGGACACTAGCCCCGGGACATCGCTACGCAAGCCCAATTCGATGTCAACCCAGTGAAATCAATGTCCCGCCGGGCCCCCGCGACTAGCCGGCTGTCGAGTGGCAATGTCTGCTGCCGCCAATCCATCGGCCTCGTATCGTGCCTTTGAGTCGGCGGCCAACGGCCGGATGCCGGATCAGTAGCCGTCGACCACCTGAACAGCGTCCCGAACGAGCATGCAGCCGACCCGTGACGTGCGCCCCGACTGCGCAGCAGTCTTCTCATGCAATACGTTGGATCCGCGTGAGCTCAGAAGCCAAGTGCTCACGAGCGATTTCCGCGTCGTAGTGCGCCTGCATGTTGATGAAGAACATGTCGCTTAACCCGAGCGCGCGCGACAGCCTCAATGCGGTGTCGGCGCTGATTCCTCGCTTGCCATGGACGATCTCGTTAATGCGCCGCGGCGGCACTTCGATCGCCTTGGCGATCCGGTACTGCGAGATCCCCATCGGCTCGAGAAACTCGGTCAACAGGATCTCCCCAGGATGGGTGGGCGCGAAGTCTGCCATCGGTTTCTCCTCTCTAGTGGTAGTCAACTAGCTCAACGTTCCCGGCGCCGCTCGCGCTCCAGGTGAAGCAGATCCGCCACTGGTCGTTGACGCGGATGCTGTACTGGCCGGCGCGGTTGCCGCTCAGTTTCTCTAGTCGGTTGCCTGGTGGCACACGCGAATCGTTGATGCTCTCAGCAGCGTTGATGAGAGCGAGTTTGTTGTATGTGAGTCTGCTGAGCTCCGGGCTGAGTTTCTTCACGTAGCGGCGGTGCCAGATCGCGTCGGTGTCCTTATCCCGGAACGAGCGGATCACTCGCCAATAGTAACGTGACGCGTTATTAACGTCAAACGTTATCAATCCTACGCCGCCCCAAATTGTGCACAAACTCGTCATAGGGGCGAATTACAGTGGTGGAACACCACTAAACACGAGGTGATCGCATGACCCCCACTCCCCCGCGAGGCCACGATGACTGGCAACAACCCTCCTGACGGCAGGCCTACATCCGCGAGCCGACTTCTCACCATTGTGGAAGCGGCTGAGGCGCTGCGGATCTCACGCTCGTCGGTCTATCGGCTCTTCGACGCAGGACAGCTTGCATGGGTCCAGATCGGGGCGTCCCGCCGAGTAGCATCCACAGAGATTGAGCGGTTCATCGCGGCGCACACCGAGGCGGCGTCGTGACCCGGAAATGGCTGCCTCGCTACGCATATCGCGATGACTGAGCGTCGCCAGTTGCCGCCGCAGATCAAACGCGTCGAGCTCGCCCAGCGCGACGGTGGCCGCCCCGTTATCCGCTACCAACTCACCGTCGACGTGGGCGTCGTCGACGGGAAGCGCAAACAGCTCCGCAAGCGGTACGCGACGGAGAAACAAGCTCGGGCGGCGCTGGATGCTGTGCGTGGCGACGTCGCCAAGGGCACGTACGTGCATCCGTCAAAAGTCACCCTCGCCGAAGCCTGCGAGGACTGGCTGGCCGCCAAACATGGCCTCAAACCCTCGACGTTGCACGGGCATCGGGTGAACCTGGCGGCAGCGCTGGCGGAACTAGGCGACATCGAGGTGCAGAAGTTGAGCAAGCGCCACATCGACGACCTCGTCACCGTGCTGCGTGCCGGCGGGTTGCCCTCTCCCACCGGCAAGAGCCGTAAAGCATGGTCGCCACGGTCGGTGAACTACATGCTGGGTCTGCTGACAGCGGTGCTCCGGGATCAGATGCGGCAGGGGCAAGTCGTTCGTAACGTCGCCGAGCTCGTCGACCGAATCCCTTCAGACCCGAAGCCTCCGGACACGTTCACTCCTGCGGAGTTGCAGAAGGTCCTCGATCACATCGACGGTGACCGGTACGCGATCGCGTGGCAGCTTGCGCTTACCGGGCTGCGCCGCGGCGAGGTGGCCGGCTTGCGCTGGAGCGACATCGACCTCGGCGCACGCACGCTGCAGATCTCTTCAACACGGCTTCGATTCGGCAAGCACCTCATCGAAGACACCCCGAAGTCACGAGCAGGTCGCCGGACGCTGCCCATACCCGACCACTTGGCCGCCGCACTGCGCTCCGCCCGGGCCATCCAGGCCGCCGATGGGCTGGCGCTCGGCGAACACTATGAAGCAAGCGGCTACGTAGTCGTTGACGAAGC
>JAVRPX010000195.1:0-9096 GCA_032161985.1 Mycobacterium sp. | reverse complement strand
CGCCGGTGGCGCTGCACCAGACGCTGACGAACTGCGCGAGCACGTGCGAGCGCACCTACGTGGATCACGCACGCCCGATCGCGTGGTATTCCGTGATGAGCTGCCAACGAACGCGACCGGCAAGGTGCTTCGCCGCGAACTGATCGACGAATTAACAAGGAGCCGAACATGATCAAGAACGGCACACGGCTGCAGAGCCAGGTCTGCGACACGCAGGTGATTGTCGTACGCACCGCCGACAGCCTCGAAGATCTTCGCGCGGGCGGAGTTCCGATGGTGCCGATCGACAGCCAAACGGATTCGGCGAAATCTTCCGAATTGACCCTGAATCCGGACTTTTCCGCAGGCAACGCGATGGGCAAGCGCTACGTCGACGAGACCGGCGCAGAAGTGCTCGTCACCAAGGCCGGAGCCGGGACGCTCAGCATCGGAACCACCGCGCTGACCTTGAAGGAAGCAAAGCCACTACCGGCCAGCGACTGATACCTTCCAAAATGTGAGGCCACGCAGCCTGCTCGTTCGATACGCGGCAGGCCTTGCGTTCGCCTATCTCCTCTCGGCCGCAGAGGTCGTTGCGATCGTCATATCGGTGAGCGACGAGAGGGTCATCGAGGCGCAGTCCGTCTTGAGCGGCGAGAACCTGATCGCGACGGTGTCGATCGTCGTCGTCGGCACCGTGATCGTTTGGGTGGCCGGCGTCGCAACATTCAAATCGCAATCGCAGAAGACGCCGAACATCACCAGGCGCCAGTCCGCGATCTTGCTGACGCCATGGGCCATCGCAGCCGTCGTGATAATTCCGTTGAACATCGGCGGGGGCGGCCGAGTCGCCATACTGCTCGTTTCGGCGATTCTGTTCGGCGCAACCTCGACCGTGTGTACCGGTTTTCTGTTCACGCAACGCGCTCTTCGCAAATTGATGGTTGCCGTCACCGTGGATGTCGAACATGCCGAGTGGGCGCCAGGCGTACGGGCACGGCTGATACTGATGTGGGCAATGTGTTCCGCGCTCCCCGGTGCGGGGATCGTTGTGCTCGTGATGCTGCGCGCCAACGGCTGGATCATCCCGGCTGACGCGCCCATCGAGACCCCGGTGCTGGTGCTCGCGCTCGTCGCCGTGGTTCTGGGATCGCGAGCGATGATTCTGGTGGCTTCATCGATTTCGGATCCGCTACACGAGGTCGTCGACGCGATGGCAGAGGTGGAACGCGGAAACATCGGCGCCATGATCGACGTATATGAACGTTCCGAAATCGGGCAATTACAAACGGGATTCAACCGCATGGTCGCAGGTTTGGAGGAGCGCGACCACCTGCGCGACCTGTTCGGCAGGCACGTCGGAGAAGAAGTGGTCCGTCGCGCCATTGCGGAGCCAGAATCGGTTTCCGACGACGAGCGGGAGGTGGCGGTCTTGTTCGTCGACCTCGTGGGTTCGACGGAGTTGGCGACCACCCGTGAGCCCCATGAGGTTGCCGCGGTGCTCAACGACTTCTTCCAGATCGTCGTCAACGAAGTCGATGCAAGGAACGGTCTGATCAACAAGTTTCAGGGTGATGCCGCGCTTGCGGTATTCGGTGCGCCGCTGCGCACAGATGATCCAGCGTCGGCGGCGCTGGCGACGGCGCGGGCCCTGGCCACCGACTTGGACCGACTCGGTGTCGACTTCGGCATCGGGGTGTCAGCCGGCCCGGTGTTCGCAGGCAACATCGGTGCGGAAAACCGCTACGAGTACACGGTTGTCGGCGACGCCGTCAACGAGGCAGCGCGGCTCGCGGACCGAGCCAAGGACTTCGACGGCCGGGTGTTGTGTTCCTCGGCCGCGATCGACCGCGCCGATGAGGTGGAGCGACGGTCATGGGCCGTCCAGGGTTCGGAGATGTTGCGCGGCCGATCGCGACTCACCCAGATCTCGGCACCGGCGTACTAGGCCCGTCCCTCGCACCGGCTGCCCCACCGCTCACATTCGCCTCACCCGTCGTTACCGAGTTACTTACAGAGCGCGATGGGGAATGCTCACATATGACTTTGCGCATTGCGGAGTCCGCGGTCGCTGCGCGGGCGTGTATCCGCGGCGGTGATCACGTCGGCCCGACCAGCGGGTTGGCGCCGGGATTTGCGCAGGCCAACCTCGTCGTGCTGCCCGCCGACGATGCGCTCGACTTCGTGCGGTTCTGCGTGCGCAACCCCAAGCCGTGCCCGCTACTCGAGGTGACCGATACCGGGTCATCGCGGCCCACCACGCTGGCGCCCGACGCAGACCTACGGACCGATCTGCCTCGGTACCGCGTCTTGCGGGAGGGAGAGCTCATCGACGAGCCGACCGACGTGACGCGGTACTGGCGCGACGATCTCGTCGGCTTCCTGTTGGGATGCTCGTTCACCTTCGAATGGGCGCTCGCCGCCGCTGGCCTGCCCCTCACCCACCAGGCCCAGGGCGTCAACGTGCCGATGTATGTCACGAATCGTCGCTGCGCCAGCGCGGGGTCGTTCCAGGGCCCGATGGTGGTGTCGATGCGGGCGTTCGCATCAGCTGACATCCCGCGCGCCGTCGAGATCTCCTGCCGCTTTCCAGCCATGCACGGCGGCCCGGTGCACATCGGCGATCCCGCGGCCCTCGGCATCGCCGACCTCGACACACCTGACTTCGGCGACCCCGTTCGGATCGATCAGGGCGAGGTTCCCGTCTTCTGGGCATGCGGAGTGACGCCCCAGGCAGTCGCGCGAGCTGCCCGGCCGTCGCTGGCGATCTTCCACGCGCCGGGCCACATGTTCATCACCGATCGACCCCACACCGACTTCGACAGTCAGGAAAACGGCCATGACCATCCATGAGGCACCCGACCAACACAGGCACGCCGAACCGGCGGTGATCCGTCAAGCAGTGCGCGGTGCCGCGATCGGCAACACCGTCGAGTGGTTCGACTTCGCCATCTATGGCTTCCTGGCGACCTACATCGCGGAGAAATTCTTCCCCCCGGGTGACGAAACCGCCGCACTACTCAACACATTCGCGATCTTCGCCGCCGCGTTCTTCATGCGCCCACTCGGCGGCCTCTTCTTCGGGCCGCTCGGCGACCGCATCGGCCGTCAGAAGGTGCTGGCGCTGGTGATCCTCTTGATGTCCGGCTCGACATTCGCCATCGGCCTCGTGCCCAGCTACGACACGATCGGCGTGTTCGCCCCACTGCTGTTGCTGTTTCTGCGTTGCCTGCAAGGCTTTTCCGCCGGCGGCGAGTACGGCAGCGGTGCGTGCTACTTGGCGGAGTATGCGCCCGACAAGCACCGCGGCTTCGTGGTGTCGTTCCTCGTGTGGTCGGTCGTCGTCGGCTTCCTGCTCGGCTCGCTGACCGTCACCGGCCTCGAGACCGTGCTCTCGGAGAGCGCGATGGATTCCTACGGTTGGCGAATCCCGTTCTTGATCGCGGGCTTGCTCGGTGCCGTCGGCCTCTACATTCGGTTGCGTCTAGGCGACACACCGAAATTCGAGGCGCTGCGTGAGGACGGCGAGGTGTCCTCGTCGCCGCTGAAGGAAGCAGTGACCACGTCGTGGCGGCCGATCCTGCAGATAGCCGGTCTTGTGGTGATCCACAACGTCGGCTTCTACATCGTGTTCACCTTCTTGCCAAGCTATTTCACCAAGACGCTCGGATTCACCAAGACTGACGCGTTCGTGTCGATCACGGTGGCGAGCCTCGTCGCGATGATCCTCATTCCTCCGCTCGGCGCACTGTCCGACCGGATCGGACGAAAGCCGCTACTGATCGCGGGCTCGCTGGCCTTCGCGGTGTTCGCCTATCCCTTGTTCCTTCTGCTGAACACCGGATCACTGGCCACGGCTATCGCCGCCCATGCCGGGCTTGCCGCAATCGAGTCGGTGTTCGTGTGCGCGTCGCTGGCGGCCGGGGCCGAGTTGTTCGCGACGCGGGTCCGCTCCAGCGGCTACTCCATCGGCTACAACGTGTCCGTCGCGGTGTTCGGAGGAACGGCACCGTATGTGGCTACATGGCTGGTGGCCCGCACCGGCAACGATCTCGCGCCGGCTTACTACATCGTCGCCGCCGCTCTCGTCACGCTCTTCACCGTCCTGACCATGCGCGAGACTGCCCGCCTGCCATTGAGAAAACTGGTCACGTCCTGACACCACCGAGTGTGCGTACACGGCGCAAATCTGCCGGAAATCTCGCCGTCAGCGCTAAGTTGACCGCAAGCCGCTGATAGCCGCGGTGCTGAGGTCCATCGGAAGATCGTGGTACATGCGAGTTGACGGGCGCGACATCACGGTGTCGGGCAGCTTGCTTCAACCACTGACCCGGCGCACCAACGACATCCTGCGGCTCGTCTTGGCGGCGATCTTCCTGGCCGCGATCATCACGAGCTCGCTGATCACCCGATCCGAGTGGGTCGCACTCGAAAAGTCGATCTCCGAGATCGTCGGAGTATTGACGCCCACCCAGTCCAATCTGGTGTATCTGGTGTACGGCGTAGCGATTCTTGCGCTGCCGTTTGCGATCCTGATCGGCTTGATCGTCTCGCGGCAGTGGAAGCTGCTCGGTGCGTACGGGGCGGCCGCGTTCATCGCCTTCATCTCGCTCTCGATCACTGGCAACGGCATAGCCGCGCCAAGATGGCATTTCGATGTGACCGATCGGCTCGACACTCTGCTCTCGCAGTTTCTGGACGACCCGCGGTGGATCGCGATGCTCGCCGCCGTGCTCACCGTTTCCGGCCCCTGGCTGCCCTCAAATTGGAAGCGGTGGTGGTGGACGCTGCTGCTTGCCTTCGTGCCGATCCACCTCGTCCTAAGCGCGGTGGTACCCGCCCGCTCGCTGCTGGGCCTCGCAGTCGGTTGGTTCGTCGGCGCGCTGGTTGTGCTCGTGGTCGGAACCCCAGCCCTCGAGGTGCCGCTCGACGACGCCGTTCGCGCCCTGGCCCGGCGTGGATTCGTCGCCTCGCGACTGACGGTCGTGCGGCCTGCCGGCGCGGGGCCACTCGTACTGTCGGCGACCTCGGAGGAGCCGGATTCGACGGCCATCGTCGAGATGTACGGCCCTAATCAGCGAAGTGGTGGATTTCTGCGCCAGTTCTGGCGCTGGCTGCGGCTGCGCGACCGCGAAACCGCGCCGCTTCAGCCCTCCATGCGGGGTGCCGTTGAGCATCGCGCGCTGATGGCCATCGCGATCGGGGACATCGGCGTCGCGAATACCTCGACAACGGCGATGGGCCCGCTCGACCGCGGTTGGACGTTGTACGCGCATACTCCCGCATCCGGCACTGCGATCAAGGACTTCACCGGTGAGGGCGCCGTCACCCTGGTTTGGGAGTCGCTCGCAACGTTGCACGAACACCAGATCTCCCATGGCGACCTACGGAGCATGGAGATCACCATCGACGACGGCACGGCACGTTTCGGCGGATTCGGCAACGCCGAATACGGTGCCACCGACGAACAGCTGAAGGCAGACGTCGCCCAGCTTCTGGTGACGGCGACTGAGTTGTATGGCGCCGAAGCCACCGTTAGCACGGCGGTCGACGTCTTCGGCAAGGACGCGATCCTGATGGCTTCGCGACGACTGACCAAGTCCGCCATGCCATCACGAATCTGCAAGTCGGTGGCCGACGCCGGCGCCGTCATGTCGGCCGCTCGCGACGAGGTGAAGCGCCAAACCGGCGCCGATCAAATCAAGACCGAGACGATCACCAGGTTCACTCGCAACCAGGTCATCCAACTGGTGCTGCTCGTCGCGCTCGTCTACGTCGCCTACCCGTTCATCAGCACCGTGCCTGCGTTCTTGTCCGAACTGCGAACGGCGAACTGGTGGTGGGCGCTGCTCGGACTCGCCGTGTCGGCGCTGAAATATGTCGGTGCCTCCGCCGCACTGTGGGCCTGCGCGGACGGCGTGGTGAGCTTCAAGAACCTGACGATCATGCAGGTGGCCAACACGTTTGCCGCGACCACCACTCCGGCCGGCGTCGGCGGCCTTGCGCTGTCCACCCGGTTCCTGCAGAAAGGGGGGCTCGGCGCGTTGCGCGCCACCACCGCGGTGGCGTTGCAACAGACGGTGCAGGTCATCACCCACGTGGCATTGCTGATCTTCTTCAGTTTCGCCGCGGGCGCCTCGACCGACCTGTCCCACTTCGTCCCCTCGGCCACTCTGCTGTACCTGATCGCCGGGGTGCTGCTCGGTCTGGTCGGGGCATTCCTGTCCGTGCCCAAACTGCGGCGCTGGCTGGCGACGTCGGTGCGGCCCCGGCTCAACGAGGTGCTGAGAGACCTGGCTGAGCTGGCCCGTGAACCCAAGCGCCTCGGGGTCATCGTGCTTGGTTGTGCGGCAACGACTCTCAGCATGGCGCTGGCGCTGTGGGCCAGCATCGCAGCGTTCGGCGGCGACACGTCGTTCGTCACGGTGACCGTCGTGACGATGGTCGGCGGAACCCTCGCCTCGGCCGCCCCAACGCCCGGCGGGGTCGGTGCCGTCGAGGCGGCGTTGATCGGCGGTCTCGCCGCATTCGGCTTGCCCACCGCCATCGCCGTGCCGTCGGTGCTGCTCTACCGGATCCTGACGTGTTGGCTGCCGGTGTTCATCGGCTGGCCGATCATGCGCTGGCTCACTGACAAGGACATGATCTAACGCGTTACGGTTTCGCGAAACCCGCTGCGTTAAGGACCTTTTGACCCGACTCCCCGGTGACCAGGTCGACGAACTTGCGCGCCAACTCCTGATTCTCCGATCCCTTGAGCACTGCGATCGGATAGGTGTTGACGGCACCGGCGGCTTCAGGGAACGCCACGGCGGCCACCTTGTCGCCCGCCCCGATCGCGTCGGTGACGTAGACGATTCCGGCGTCGGCCTGGCCGGTCGTCACCTTGTTGAGCACGTCGGAAACCGAGGACTCCTCGCTGACTGGATTCAACGTCACACCGGTGGCCTCTTCGACTTTCTGCGTGGCCGACCCGCACGGCACCTGCGGTGCGCAGACGACCACGTTGAGGCCTTGCTGCGTCAGGTCTTTGAACGAGGCGATCTTCTTCGGGTTGCCGGGCGCGACAGCGATGGTGAGCGTATTGGACGCGAAGTTCACCGGGTCGCCCGCTAGCAGACCGGCCTGCGCGGCCTTGTCCATGTTCTTGGTGTCGGCCGATGCGAACACGTCGGCCGGAGCGCCCTGGGTTAACTGGGTTACCAGGTCCGATGAACCCGCGAACGAGAATTCCACTGAGGCGCCTGGGTTTTCGGTCTTGAACTGCTCGCCGATATCGGTGAAAGTCTTCTTCAGCGAGGCGGCGGCGAACACCATGATCTTCCCGGCCGCCGATGCCGTGGTCGACGAACTGGCCGGCGCCTGGTCCGACGAGCCACATCCGCTGATCAGGGCCAGCGCCAGCGCGAAGAACAACGCCAATACACCGGGACGTTTCACGATTGACCTCCAGTAGTCTCGACGATCACAGTGGTTGCCTTTACGACGGCGACGGCAACGCTTCCCGGCTCGAGGTTCAGCTCGCGGACCGCGTCCGCGCTCATCAACGAGACGACGGTGAAAGGCCCGCACTGCATTTCGACCTGCGCCATCACTTTGTCTGTCACCACCTTGGTGACCAGTCCGGTGAAGCGGTTGCGGGCGGAGCTGGCGACAGTGAGCGGATCCTTGGGCGCCGCAGCGGCGTTCGCGCGCGCGAATGCGGCGAGCTCGTCGCCTGCGATGACCTTCCGCCCGGCTTGGTCCTGGCTCGCAGGCAGACTTCCGTCCTCGATCCAGCGCCGGACGCTGTCGTCGCTGACGCCCAACAGGTCCGCAGCCTCTCGGACTCGGAACGATGCCACCGCGGCATCGTATCCGCATATGCGGCTCGGTTGCCCGCTTTCATCCGCATCTGCGGAGTTGTTAGGCCTTGTCGAGCTGCTTTTCAGCGTAGAGGCGTGCCCACTCCTTGCGCGGTCTGATCGACACGTCGACGTCGGCCCCCTTGGCCCGCAGCGCACCGACGTTCGCCTGCTCACGCGGCGTGCGCGCGAACGGATCCCAGCTGAAGAACCGGCAGGAGTTCTCCCAGGTGATCTTGTTGATGTCGCTGTCGTCGGCGCCCGCGGCGGTCAGCTCCGCCAGTACCTGCTCGGGTGCGTCCGGCCAGAAGCAGTCCGAGTGCGGGTAGTCACACTCCCACGCGATGATGTCGATGCCGATTTCGTGGCGCAGCCTCAGCGACGTCCTGTCGGTGACGTAGCAGGCCAACGAATGCTCACGGAACACATCGCTGGGCAGCTTGTCGCCGAAGTCGCGGCGCAGCCACTTCTGGTTGGTGTAGTGCCGGTCGCTGCGGTCCAGATAGAACGGGATCCAGCCGATGCCGCCCTCGGAGAACGCGAACTTCAGATCGGGATAGTTACGCATCGCCGGGCCCCACAACAGATCCTGCGCGCACATCGCCGAAACCTGGGTGGCGAGGATGATCAAGTTGTCGATTGGCGCATTGGGCGCCATGCTGATCGCCCCGAATCCCGTACCGATGTGTAGGCACATCACCACGTTCTCCTCGGACAGGGTCCGGAACACCGGGCCCCAGTAGCCATCGTCGTGGTAGCTCGGCAGGCCCTCGAGATGCGGGAGTTCGGGCATGGTCACCGCGCGGCAGCCCTTGGCGGCGACTCGGCGGATCTCGTCGCACATCGCCTCGGGGTTCCACGTCGGAAGCACCGCGATCGGGATGAAGCGATCCGGATACGAGCCGGCCCACTCGTCGATGTGCCAGTCGTTGTAGGCCGACACCATCACCAGCGTCACGTCCTCGCGGTGCTGATTCAGATGCCGCGCCGAGAAACCGGTGAACGTCGGGAAGCACATCGAAGCGAGGATCCCGTTGCGGTTCATGTCGCGGACACGCTCGTGGACGTCGTACACACCCGGCCGCATCTCGGCGAAGCCGGCGGGGTCGCGGCCCCACTCCTCGGCGGGCCACGACACCACCGCGTTGAGTCCGCTGACGCCCTGCGGCTTGCCCTGATAGATCCATCGGTCGACGCCCTTGTCGTCGGTGACCACCACCGGCGCCTCGTCCCTGTACTTGGCAGGCACGTGCCGGAGGAACATGTCGGGCGG
>JAVRPX010000194.1:0-4902 GCA_032161985.1 Mycobacterium sp. | reverse complement strand
GGCCTCAGTGACGATGGCGGCGTTGTCGGCCGCGATCTGCTTGTAGACGACGAACGTGAATGGGTAGCCCGGCAGGTGCAGCGGGTCGCCGGGCCCGTCGGACATGCCACGGACGCCCAGGAATGGGATGCCGTGCGCATCGGCGACCTGCTGTGCGGCCGCTGTCTCCTGGTCGACGGCATCGCCAGCCGGAGCCGTCGGCGACAAGAATCCCGTTAGGTTGCTGAGGAGTCCGCCTGCGAGAAACGGCACGACCGCCGTGAAGAAGTTGCCAACGAACAGTGGTGAGAAATCTGGTGCGGCGAAGGGTTGGGGGCCGAAAATGTCGCCGATAAGCGGGATCGAGGGGATGGCGGGGAAGGCCGTTCCGTTGTTGTTGTCGTCGCTGGAGCCGTCGCCGCCCACGAATAGGTCTGGCTCCCGGTTGAGGTTGACCAGGGGGAACCAGGAGAGTGGACCGCAATAGAGACAAGCGGGATCTCCGATGGTGTCGGTGCTGAGCAGGTCGACATCGAGAGTATTGGCGGCGGCGAGCATGCCGGCATCGACCGCATGCCATGTTTCACCGTCGTCGGAGGTCCATCGGGCGGGCACAGCGACGTCGCCGATCTCGGTGCGTCCGGAGCCGCCGGCGACGCCCGAGAAGACCACTGCACCAATGGAGATACCGGACTCCGGTGTGAAGTGGTCGAGTGCTGTTTCGGTCGTGTCGGTGGCGTTGACCATGCCGATGCCGGTCATCGCCACGATGACCTTCTTGCCGCCCAACGTGCCGAGGTAGAAGTGATGACCGTCGACGACCACGGAGGGGTTTGGGTCTAGCGTGGAGCGGGCGAGCACGGCGTCGGCTTCGGCTGGGAACGCGGTCAGGATCAGCGTGCGCTGTTCGGGTTCGGCGAGCGTCTGACCCGTCGTCTGAGTGTGAGCCGGTGTGTCGGTCAGCGACGGCGCGGTGAATATCTTCTCGAACTCGCGTCGCGCGAACGCCAGCAGCGACCAGAGCGACGGCGTCGCGGCCGGAGCACCCGGCGTGCTACTGGCGGCGAACGGGCTGAGGATGGCGTTGACGACCCCGGATACCAGACTCGTCACGGCGGTCATCACTTGCGGCTTCGGCTTGAGGGTTGGCTCTGTCGTCAACGCCGCACTCTGCGTGGCCACCGACAGTGTCTGTGTCGTGACGGTCCGTAGCGACGCGGCGTCATCCGTCCTATCGGCGATGGGGTTGGACCGTCTATCGGCGGCGTCGGTGGTCTCGTCATGCGTCGCAGTGGCGGGCGTCGTCGCATCATGCTTAACGTCCGCGACCGTGGATACCGGGACCGGAGTCTTCTTCTTCGGGGGCTTAGGGCCAGCCGGGTCGGTCTCTTTCGATGTTCGGGGTTTGTTGTCCGGCTCATCGTCGGTGGTCGTGTCTGGCGGTGTGGCCGTCTCGCCCGGCGGTGTCTTGGTCGTCGACGCCGGGGCATCGTGCGTCAGACCGCCGGACTTCGTGGTTCCTTGCGCCGCGCTGGGGTTGGCAGTCGCCGGCTCCGTGCCGGAAGCGGTGCTGGAAGCAGTCGATCCGGCAGTACCACTGGCCTCGTCGGCCCACGCGAGGCCGCTGCCCCATCCGGTCACGATGGCAGCTCCGACGCCCAAGGCGACGGCTACGCCGCCAACCCGACCCACGAATGCCTCGGCAGGCATGCGGTATGTATAGCGCTTGAGGTCCATCGTCGCGTCGAGAATGGATGAAGTCGGTAGTTTGCTGACGCTCGCCGACGAGACGAGGACCCTGACGCGGTGACAACACTAGTAAGCTGGGTGCTTGCTACAGCAAGCATTGACTTAGAGAAAGTTCACTCCTGATATGCGGTCCATCGTGCTCCAAGTCCTGATCGCCGGCGCGGCGACGTCGCTTGCGTTTGCAGCCCCGGCAACGGCCGACTCGGGGGAGTACCTGCATGCGCTGCAGCCCTTTTACCCGACTCTGAGCGCCGAGACCTTGCTGTCCGTAGGTAGCAAGGTCTGTAGCGCGATTCAGAGCGGCTCGAACTCCACGGACGCCCTCCAAATGGTGCAGGACCAGATCGGGGTTTCAACGCCCGCTGCCGGCGATATCGTGTCAGCCGCCGTGGTCCACCTCGACTGCTGAGCTACTGCTGAAACCGGTAGCCCATTCCCGCCTCGGTGAGTAGGTGCACCGGGCGCGACGGGTCGTCTTCGAGCTTGCGCCGCAACTGCGCCAAGTACACCCGCAGATAATGGGTTTCCTTGGCATAGGCCGGGCCCCACACTTCCTTGAGCAACTCCTCGCGGCCGACGAGTTTGCCGCGGTTGCGCACCAGCATCTCGAGCATGCCCCATTCGGTGGGCGTCAGATGGACCTCACTGCCGTTCTTGGTCACCTTCTTGGCGGCCAAGTCGACGGTGAACGACGACGTTTCGATGACGGGCTCGTCGGTGTCGGAGGCGGCCGCACCTCGGCGCACTGCGGCCCGCAACCGCGCCAGGAATTCGTCCATCCCAAAGGGTTTGGTGACGTAGTCGTCAGCGCCCGCGTCGAGCGCCTCGACCTTGTCGGACGAGTCCGTGCGCGCCGACAACACGATCACCGGGGCGGTGAGCCAGCCGCGCAGCCCACCCAGCACCTCGATACCCGACATGTCGGGCAGCCCGAGGTCCAGCACGATGACGTCGGGGCGGTGGTCGGCCGCCGTCCTGAGAGCCTCACCGCCGCTGGCGGCGGTAAATACCTCATAGCCACGCACCGAGAGGTTGATTCGCAACGCCCGCAGGATCTGTGGTTCGTCGTCGATGACCAGCACCCTGGTCTTCTGCGGGGTCATGCGGAACCGTCCTTCGGCGGTGCGGCGAGGTCGATTTCGGCGGTGAGCCCGCCGCCAGGGGTGTCGGTGGCGGAGATGGTGCCGCCCATCGCCTCGATGAAGCCGCGGGCGACCGACAGGCCAAGCCCGACGCCGACGCTGGTGTCGTTGTCGCCCAACCGCTGGAACGGTGCGAACAGCTGCTCCTCGGCGCCGCGCGGTATACCCGGCCCCTCGTCGACGCCCGCGATCAGAACGCGGTCGCCAACCAGGCCCGCCGTGACGCGCACCGGGCTCTCCGGCGCGTAGCGCAGCGCGTTGTCGATGAGGTTGGCCAGCACCCGCTCCAGAAGACCGCTGTCGGCCATCACGACGGCGTCGCCGACGTCGACCTTGACGCGATCGATGCCCTGTCGACGGAAACCCGTGACGCCCTTGCTGATTCCCAGAAGTGCACGCTGGACAGCCTCCTCGAGAAACACCATCCGCAGCTCTGGGCGCAGTACCCCCGCTGCCAGCCGCGACGAGTCGAGCAGGTTGCCGACGAGCGCGGTGAGCTGATCGATGGACTCCTCGATCGTGGCGAGCAGTTCGGCGGTGTCTTCAGCGGAGAAGTCCACGTCGTTGCTGCGCAGACTCGACACTGCGGCCTTGGCGGCGGCCAGCGGTGTGCGCAGGTCGTGGCTGACGGCCGACAGCAGTGAGCGTCGCAGTTCATCGGCCTGCGCGATGGCCTCGGCCTTGCCCGCCTCTTCGGTCAGTTCGCGCTGCTTGACCAGACCCGCGGCCTGCTTAGCGACCGCACCGAGCACCCGCCGATCGCGTGCGGCCAGTTTGCGCCCGGCCATCAGCAACCAGAACTCGTCGTCGCCGACCTCGACCGCGGTGTCGGCTGTGTCGACGTCGACGCAGGGATCAATGCCCACACACCCGACGATGCCCGTGCCTTCCCGAAGCAGGCTGACCGCGCGCTGTGAATAGGTTTCGCGCACCCGCTCCAGAAGCGTGTCGAGGTCGGCGCCGCGCAGCACCGACCCGGCGAACAGCGCGAGCAGTTCTGCCTCCTGCGACGCGTGCCTGGCTTCTCTAGCGCGACTGGCCGCCCCGTCGACCAACGCCGCGACGGCCACCGCCACGAGCAACAGCACCACGACCGTCACGGCGCTGTCGGGTTCGGCGATGGTGAACGTGTACCGCGGCGCGACGAGGAAATAGTTCAGCAGCAGGCCGGAAAGCAGCGCCGACAGTGCCGCAGGGGCGACGCCGCCGAGCAGCGCGACGACCAGCACGCCGATGAAGAAGATCGCACTCTCACCGCCGATCCCGAGGTACGGGTCGAGGACGTAGACGATCACCGCGCAGATCGCCGACGGAACCACAAGGGCGGCAAGCCAGGACGCGGCATGTTGCTGTCGTGGTGAGAGCCGCGACCATGTGGAGTCGCGGCGCGCCGCCTCGTGGGTCACCATGTGCACGTCGATCTTGCCGGAGTGCTGCACCACGGCGGCGCCGATGCCCTCGTCGAAGATGCGTGCCCACCGCGATCGCCGGGACGTGCCGATCACCAGCTGGGTGGCGTTCTCATCGCGAGCGAAATCCAGTAGCGCGGTTGGGACGTCGTCGCCGACCACAGTGTGCAGGGTGGCGCCGAGGCTGATAGCCAGCTCGCGCACCTTGCCCATCTGCGGCGCGGAGACGCCAGACAGCCCGTCGCCGCGAACGACGTGGACGACCATAAGTTCGGCGCTGGATCTCGACGCGATGCGAGATGCCCTGCGTACCAGGGTTTCCGATTCTGCCCCACCCGTAACGGCGACGACGACACGTTCGCGCGCCTCCCAGGTGTCGGTGATCTGGTTCTCCTCGCGGTACTTCTCGAGGGCCGCATCGACCTGGTCGGCCAGCCAAAGCAGCGCCAATTCGCGCAGCGCTGTGAGGTTTCCGCGCCGGAAGTAGTTCGACAAGGCGGCGTCGACACGCTCGGGAGCGTAGACGTTGCCGTGGGCGAGCCTGCGCCGCAACGCTTCCGGCGTGATGTCGACCAGTTCGATCTGGTCGGCGGCGCGAACGACTTCGTCGGGCACCTTTTCCT
>JAVRPX010000193.1:0-9221 GCA_032161985.1 Mycobacterium sp. | reverse complement strand
CCGACGGGACCTTGTCGTCGGTGAACGGCAGCGTAAACCGCTCCAGCTCCTCGCGCAGTTCGGGCGCCAGCCCGTCCTCGAGTTCGCGAATGCTGGTGCGGTGGATGTCGCGCAGCCGGTTGCGGCTGGCGTCGTCGAGCGGCGCGGCGCGGACCTCCTCCAGCAGCTGCTTGATCATGGTGCCGATCCGCATCACCTTCGCCGGCTGTTCGACGAGGTCGGTCAGCGACTTGCCGTCGGCATCTTCGCCGGCGACCAGGTTGTCGTCGCCGCCAATGATTTCGATGTTGTCGTCGTCGTTGTTGGCTGTCATGTCCCCTCTCCGCGCCATTCGTATATGCGGGCCTCGCCGTTGTCGTAGATCTTCTCCCACGACCGCGACGTATCTAGCGACACTAGCCCGTCAGGCATAACGAACCCTCGGACGACCGGTGTGCTCGTGACCACGTACCGGATGTTGAGTGCCTTCACCGCCTCGGCCACTCGCGCGTCGGTGTCGGCGTCGTCGGCGTAGGCCCAGAAGATGAACCGGTGATACCCCGGCCCCTGCTGGACCGGGAAGTCGTAGTGGGTCCAGAGCGGGTGCAGGTTGGCGACGGCGTACATCCACGCCGTGCCGTCGGTGTTCGCGTCGCCGATCAGGGTGTCGCGCGCACCCGGCAACGTGGCCAGGTAGGCCCACGCCTCCAAGTCCTTGTCGTCGACGAGCACCCTGTCGTACTTCTCGCCGAACAGGAACTGGCCCCGCGGCAGATACGCCAGCCCGATGCCGACGCTCACGGCCACGACTATGGCGGCCGTTGCTGCGTACCAGGCCCGCGGACTGCCCTTGTCGACGAGCCGGCGCGCACCCGCGACCACGGCCGACGCCAGCGTGAACACCGCGATGCCGACCGCAGCGGTGAGCAGCATCGTGATCACCGCCGACAGCCGCCGCGGGTCGCTGTAGAACAGGTCGCTGAACTTGCCGGTAAGTGTGCCGATCGGCCCGCCGAACGGCGCCGACGAGTGCACGATCGACACCACCAGCAGCAGCCACACCGCCAGCGGCCACCAGATCCTGCGCACCAGCAGGATGACGGCGCCGATGGCAGCCAGGATGATCAGCACCCATTGGATCGGGAAGTCGTTGAGGTGTCGGGTGTGCTGCACCATCGCGTCGATCAGGCCGCGCTTCTTGCCCTCGTGCGTGACGAACGCGTGCCCGACGATGATTTCGGCCTGCTGCAAAACCCCGAGGAACTGCGGCAGCAGAAGCACAACGGTCGGAATCGCGATGAGCAACAAGTTGACGAAGTCCGCGACGCGGCCGCGGACGGGCCGCCGTAGCGCATCGACGAGCCACCACGCTGCCACGAACAGCACGACCACCACGCCGCCGGTGATGTGTACCGAGAACACACCCAGCAGCGCCAGCACGGCAAGGGGGATACGGTCGCGGTGTCGCAGCGCGGACACGACGAGCACCATGGTCGGGACGGCCATGCCGTAGGCGGCGAGGTTGGGCATTGAGGCGGTGTCGAACTCGATGTACGGGATCGCGGTGAACGATGCCGACAAAGCGGCCGCGGTGGCCGCCGCGCCTGCGGTGCGCCACTCGTCGGTTCGGGTGCGCAACAGCTGCCACGTCAGTGTCGCGGCGCTGACCGGGAACAGCCAGATCGAAGCCGCCAGTGAGTTCAGCGTGTACGCGGTGGCTGGCGCGGCACCGGTGAGTTGACTGAACACGGATGCCAGGGCGTGAAATGTCGATGGGTAGTACAGCGCTTCGTGGGTCTCGACATTGCGCAACTCGCCCATGTGGGTCGGCGACGCCTGGCCGGTGTCGAGGATGAAGCGAATCGTGTTGGCATGCCACACCGCATCCCAGGTACTCGGAATGGATTGCCAGTTTGGCATCCCGCGAAGCGCTGCCAGACCGATCAGCAACGCGCCCAACACGACGCCTGCCGCTACCACGAGCGCTGGCCCGCGACCCACCGCCCGAGCCTCGGCGTCGACGTCGCGAATGCGGGCGAGCGCGATGCGCAAACACAGCGCAACACCGGTAACGATCGCCAGAGCAAACAGAGCCGTCCATGCGTTCCACGGGACACCAATTGCGCCAAAGGGAACAATGGCCAACGCCACTACGCCGTAGGTCAGGGCAGGTCCGGCCGCGATCGCGGTGGGCAAAGTTAGCCGACCGACACGTGCGACGATTGCCCCGGGGATCACCAGCAACAACAGTGCGATTAGCACTCCGTACCCCAAGCTCACTGGACTAGTATGGCTGCCCAGGTGACCGGTCCCGGGCGCGGCATTGGGCAGCGACAGGGCACGGCCGGGTATCCGCCACAATCGTGTCGGTTTGTGAAAATCACAAACACTCTAAGGTGGGCTGGCATGGCATACGACGTCGCCCGGGTGCGAGGTTTGCACCCGTCTTTGGGCGATGGCTGGGTTCACTTCGACGCGCAGAACGGCATGTTGCTACCCGATGCTGTTGGCAGAGCTGTGTCGACCGCATTCCGGGGGTCGATGCCGACCCCGGTGGGACCCCATCCGTCGGCGCAGCGTAGCGCCGCGGTGCTGTCCGCGGCGCGCCAGGCGGTGGCTGATCTGGTCAACGCCGATCCGAAGGGTGTAGTGCTTGGCGCCGACCGCGCGGTCCTGCTGACGTCGCTGGCCGACGCGTCGTCGTCGCGGGTCGGCCTCGGCTATGAGGTGGTGGTCACCCGGCTCGACGACGAGGCGAACATCGCACCATGGCTGCGCGCGGCGAATCGCTATGGCGCCAAGGTCAAGTGGGCCGAGGTCGACATCGAAACCGGTGAGCTGCCGACCTGGCAGTGGGAAGGTCTGATCACCCGCCCGACCCGTTTGGTCGCAATCACCTCTGCCTCATCGACGTTGGGCACCGTAAACGATCTGCGGGCAGTGACCAAGCTGGTGCACGACGTCGGCGGATTGGTGGTCGTCGATCACTCCGCGGCCGCGCCGTACCGGCTGATCGACATCGACGAGATCGACGCCGACGTGGTCGCGGTGAACGCGATGGCCTGGGGCGGCCCGCCGATCGGTGCGCTGGCTTTCCGAGACCCGTCGATCGTCGATTCGTTCAGCTCGGTTTCACTGAACCCGCATGCGACCGGACCCGCACGACTCGAGGTGGGCGCGCACCAATTCGGCTTGCTCGCCGGCGTCGTGGCCAGCATCGAATACCTGGCGGGACTCGACGAGTCGGCGCAGGGGTCACGGCGCGAAAGACTGTCGGTATCAATGCAATCGGCGTCAACGTACATGAATCGGGTATTCGACTACCTGCTGATCTCGCTGCGTTCCCTGTCCGCCGTGATGGTGATCGGCAGGCCCGAGGCACACATTCCGGCGCTGAGCTTCGCGGTGAGCGACGTGCCGGCCGAGCGGGTGGTGCAGCGCCTTGCCGACAACGGCATCCTGGCGATCTCCAACGTCAGCTCGCGCGTGCTAGATGTCATCGGAGTCAACGACATTGGCGGGGCGGTGACTGTCGGGCTGGCGCACTATACGACGACCGCGGAGGTCGATCAGTTGGTCCGCGCCCTGGCTTCATTGGGCTAATCCGCCACGCGCAGAAGGACTTTCCCGGATACCTCGCCGGAGGCCAGCAGTTCGTGCGCGGCCCTGGCCTGCTCGATGGGGAACTCGGCGCCGATGATCGGACGCACCTGCCCGTCGGCGATCATCGGCCAGACGTTGGCGACGGTTTCGGCGACGATCTCACCCTTGCCGCCGCGGCCGGCGACCGGGCGCGCCCGCAAGGTCGTGCCGATCACTCCGGCGCGCTTGACTAGTAGCTTTCCGAGGTTGAGCTCGGCCTTGACGCCGCCCTGCATCCCGATCATGACCAGCCGGCCCTCGGTGGCGAGGGCGTCGACATTGCGGTCGAGGTAGGCGGCACCCATGATGTCGAGGATCACGTCGGCGCCGCCCTCGGCCCGCACCCGCTCAACGAAGTCCTCATCGCGGTAGTTGATGGTGATCTCGGCGCCGAGCTCCGCGCAAAGGTCGAGCTTGTTCGTCGAGCCCGCAGTAACCACCACCCGGGAACCCAACGCGCGCGCCACCTGGATCGCGTGGGTGCCGATGCCGCTGGCGCCACCGTGGAGCAGCACCAGCTGACCGGCCGAGAGATGCGCGGTCATCATCAGGTTCGACCAAACTGTGCACGCCACTTCGGGCAGTCCGGCGGCATGATGAAGCGACACACTGTCGGGAATGGGCATCACCTGGCCGGCCGGGACGGCGACGTACTCCGCGTACCCCCCGCCAGCCAGCAAAGCACAGACTTGTTGCCCGACGGCCCACTGATCGACTCCGTCGCCGACCTCGGCGATGGTCCCGGACACCTCCAGACCGATGATCTGGCTGGCTCCCGGAGGGGGTGGATAGTTGCCCGCGGCCTGTAGAAGGTCGGCGCGGTTTACCCCCGCCGTACTCACCTTGATGAGCACTTCACCGTTGACAGGTGCGATATCGGGGACTTCTTGCCAGGTGAGCTGATTGGCTGATTCGGGCACGATCGCGCGCATGGGGTCTAACGGTACTAGCTGGGAGGATACTGTGGATTTTCGCCCCGCAGCAACGCTTGCCTGCTTTACCATAGCGACATGGAGGGGATGATTGCCGGGCGTACGGCGAGTGATATGCCGGGGTTAGACATCGCTGAGCAAAGGTCGTGGCAAAACTTCCTCGATTCAGCCTTGAGAATGTACGCGACCCTGAACCGGTCGCTGGTGGACGCGCATCATCTGACACTCAATGACGTGCGGCTGCTCGACATGTTGGACAAGTCCACGACCGGCTCGGCGCGCATGGGGGACCTCGCCGACGGGCTGATGTCACTGCCAAGCCGAGTTACCCGGCAGATCCGGCGATTAGAAGTGCAGGGTCTGGTGCGTCGCGGCGCCAGCCCCGACGACGGCCGGGGCGTGCTGGCCTCCATCACAGAGGAGGGGCGCGCCGCGGTGACCGATGCGATGCTGACCTATGGCGAGGGGGTGCGCGCGCACTTCCTCGGCAGACTGTCACGCCCGCAGATCGCCGCGATGGGCGAGAACTGTCGGCGGATCAGCGTCGCGTTGAAGGCAGGTGCACCGCCGGCAAAGCTGGGCCGCGTCTAACCCCTCCGCTCTTCGCGCAAGCGCCCCCACATCGGCCCACGTACTCTTATCGGCGGTGGCGTGGCAGAGCGGCCTAATGCACTCGCCTTGAAAGCGAGAGACGGCTAAAACCGTCCGGGGGTTCAAATCCCTCCGCCACCGCGGGCGGTCAATGAGTGAAGACGCTGACGTCGCCGGGTTCGGTCTCGAGTACCTCGCGGTTGAACATCAACAAGTAGGCCAAGTACACGCCGCCGGCGACGAGCACGCCGACCGAAATCAAGACGGCGGTCAAGGCCTCCGGCGGTGATACGAGCACGACCACCACGACGGCCGACCACACCAGCGCGCCGATCGCAACGGGCATGTCGAAACGCCCGAGATCGAACGCGTCCTCCTGGCGTCCCAACCGTTTCCGCACCCCGAGGTAGAGCACGATTATCGCGCCGTAGAGGACCGCCCCGATGAGCCCTACCGTGAGCATCTTCAGCAGTGCGCCGCCGGGCAGCGCGCCCATCAGGACGAATCCCACGACGACGATCAGGATGGTCGCCGGAATCGGTGTCTGCGTGCGCGGGTTGACCCGACGCATCAGCTGGTGCGCAGGAAAGCGTGCGTCGCGCGACATCGCGAACACCATCCGGGCGCAGGTGGCCAGGGTCACCAACCCGGCACCGAAGAATGCGAACACGATCGCGACCAGGAGCGAGCGCTCCATCACAGGACCCAGTTGATCGCGCAGGATCAATGCAACCGGCGAGTCGGTGGCGGTGGCCCGGGGGATGTCCTTGATCGCGATCGTGAGCGCGATCACGAACACCATTCCCAGCACTGCGGCCGCCACGACGGATCCCACGATTGCGCGAGGGACACTGCGGAACGGCTCCTTGGCCTCCTCAGCCATGTTCGCCGCGGCGTCGAAACCGACGAGGGTTGCGATGCCCATGATCACCGCGGCCATCAACCCGCCGCCAATGGCGAAATAGTTGGGAGCGCCCTCCGCGATACCGCGCGAGGTGAGGTTGCTGACCGCGCCGTCGCCGGTGACAGCCACAGCGATGAAGAGCGCGACCGTCAGCACGACGACGATGACCAATTCGAGCCCCACCGCGGCTGACGTGATCAGGGCGACGAGGCGCGTTGACAGCACGACGAGCACGGCCTGAATGACCAGAACGACGAGCGTGAGCACGCGCGCGGTGTTCTCGTCCGAATCCATGCCCAACAGTGGCATCAGTGCAGTGGTCGCCAGCGCATTGTCGGCGGCCACCACGCCGATCGCCAGGTAGCAGAAGCCTAGCCAGCCGAACAACCAGCCGATCTTCGGGTTGGCCAGCCGCGAGGCCCATTAGTAGGAGGAGCCGCTGAGTGGGATTCGGGCCGCGAACTGGGCGATCACAAGCGCGATCAGTGTCTGCCCTACCGCGATGATGGGCCAGAGCCAGATCCCTGCCGGCCCCGCGTTCTGCAGCACGTCGTCGTAGGTGCCGAAAATGCCGACCGCCACCGAGATGAACGTGAACGAGACCGCGAACACCTGAAACGAGCCGAGGGTCCGCTTCAGCTCCTGCCTGTAGCCCCCGGCCTCGGCGGAACCTTCGCCGGTTTGTGCGTCACCTGACTCTTTCACTGCCACCACAACCACCTCGTCTCCCCTGGAAGGGTGTCCCGAACTGTAGAGGTATTGACGCTTGCGCAACTACGAACGGGCAAACCCACGTCTGCGCAGTGATTTTCCAGGTCTCGCAGGGTCAACTTCACCATGGCGAAGTTCCTCTACTCGGCGGCGATGTCGCTCGACGGCTTCATCTCAGGTCCTGGCGGTGACATGTCGTGGATGGTCGACCATCTCGGCCCGAATCCCGTTGTGGACCAACTGATTAAGCAGACCGATGCGATCCTCGTCGGAAACCGCACATTCGGCGGCGACGACCCCTACAAGGGCAAGCCCGGCGAGGGTGAGGCCGTCGGAGGTGGTTGGGACGGGCCGCAATTCGTGCTGACGCACCGACCGCCAACCGAACAGGTTCCCGGGGTGACTTTCGTCGGCGACATCGAGACCGCCATCGTCGAGTCGCGGGCCGCGGCAGGCGACAGGTATGTCAACATCCTCGGCGCGAGCGTCGCAGCGCAGTGTCTCGACGCGGGCGTACTGGACGAAGTGCTGGTATCTGTCGCGACAGTCGTGCCGCCGGTTTGCTCGAAAAGCCCTCGCGACTGGAACTAGTCAGCGTCACGCACACGCCTCAAGTGACAAACATGTGGTATCGCATTGTCGATACTGGCCGCCCGCATTGAGTACTGTGCGGACGCAAACAGGCGTAACATTTCGCTATGAGCACCACGGCTACCGTGGTCGGCCTCTCGGTGGCGATCATTCTGGTGATCACTGTGGTCACCTTCCTGCTGTGGAGTAGCCGGGTCAGTCCTAGACGCGGTGAGACCCTGGCGGCGCGATATCGGCGTGAGATGGGAAACCTGCACAGCCCCCGGAATCGGCGTGGTGCCGAACGCGCCAGACGGCGCCGCCAGATGTGGGCAGCCGGGACCGCGGGCACGCTAGGCACTTACTACCTCGCAGCGGGTGGCGATTACGACCACGGCTCGGACAGCGGCGGCTCGGACGGCGGCTGCGGCGGGGGAAGCGGTTGCGGTGGTGGAGGCTGTGGTGGCGGGGGTGGTTGCGGCGGGTGAGTCTCATGACGCTAGGTGCAAGCCGCCGAGTCACCGCATAACCCGAGCCAGCACCCTCACGCGCTCGACGATCTGCGTTTCGGTTGAGGTTGGCATAGCCGAGCATCAAACCCGGTGGCGCTGAGCTTGATTCGGCGTAACACGGCGCCAGCGGCTCAACTCTGACTCGCATTCTCGCGGCGCAAACCACCAGTTCTGCAATGGGGAAGCCGTCGGGGAAGCGGACGGTCAGATGGACCCCGGCCGCAGCGCCGCACGGTCGCCTCGGGCAGATAACGAGCCAGCGCATGCAGCAGCGCATTTCGGCGAACCTGATACCGGCGGCGCATCTGGCGCAGATGTCTGTCGTATCCGCCCGTCGTCAACAGCTTCGCGAAAGCGATCTGATCCATCACCGAACTTCCGGTGTCGGCCAGGCCCTTCGAAAGCGCGATCGGGCCGACAAGATGTGCAGGCAACACCACCCACCCGATTCGCAGTCCGGGCGCGAGCGTCTTGCTGGTCGAGCCGACGTACACCACCCGATCGGGTGCGATACCCTGCAGCGCACCGACGGGCAGACGGTCGTAACGGTATTCGGCGTCGTAGTCATCCTCGATGACCAGGTGACCCGACCTGGCCCATTGCACCAGCGCAGTGCGGCGCGCAGCGGAGAGCACAACACCGGTCGGTGATTGATGGGCAGGCGTGGCCAGCACCGTCGTCGCGCCACTATCCGCGAGGGCGGTGACGTCAAGGCCGTCATCATCGACCGATACCGGAATGGGCTCGATACCGTTGTGTCGCAACACCATTCGGTGCAGCCAGAATCCGGGATCCTCCATCGCCACCGTCTGACTGGGTAGCACAGAAGCGAGCAGCGCGATGGCCTGCGTCGCCCCTGAGCAGAGCACGATGTGTTGCGGATCGGCAAGCACGCCGCGGGTGCGCCGCAGATAATCTGCGACAGCGGCGCGCGCGGTGAGCAGCCCCTGCGGCGCGACGTAGCCGAACGCCTGCGATTCGATCTCGGCAAGACCCTGCCGCAACGCCCGCAGCCACGCATGCCGCGGAAAGCTGCCGAGATCCGGTGAGCCGGGCGCGAAGTCGATGTCGAACTGCCTCGCAGTCTCGGCGGCGTCGCGCTCGGGCGCGCTGGCGGCATCGACCGTCGCCACGCGTGTCCCGGACCCGTGCCTGCTGAGCAGGAACCCCTCGGCAGTCAGCTGGCTGTACGCGTCCACGACGAGGCGGCGAGAGACGCCGAGGTCGGTGGCCAGTACACGCGTGGACGGCAGCTTCGTGGCCGGCGCCAAACGCCCCGCGCGAATGGCGTCGCGCAGACCGTTGGCGAGTTGGCGGTGCAGTGGCTCCGGCGCGGCGCGGTCGAGTTCGACCAGCAGCTCCGGACCGGAAGTGGTACCC
>JAVRPX010000192.1:0-9108 GCA_032161985.1 Mycobacterium sp. | reverse complement strand
ATCCGATCGCCGAGGTGTTCGCGTGGCACACCCGGCCCGGCGCGATGAGGCGGCTTGTGCCGCCTTGGCAGCCGATGAAGGTGGTGGCCGAGACGCAGTCGCTGGCCGACGGGCGGGCGGTGCTGGGACTGCCGGGCGGACTGCGATGGGTTGCGCAGCACGATCCATCAGGGTTCGATCCGCCGCACCGATTCGTCGACGTGCTGTCGTCGGCGGGCCCGATGTCCTGGCCAGCCCGGGTCATCGGCTGGTGGCGGCACACGCATGAGTTCAGCGAGGCACCCGGTGGCACACGCGTGTATGACCGCGTCGACACCTCGGTGCCCGCTGCGGCGCTGCGCTCGACGTTCGTCTATCGGCATCGCCAGCTCGCCGATGACCTGGCCACGCACCGCGCCGCCGCCGAGGCGGGCGCGGCGCCGATGGTCGTCGCCGTCACCGGCGCGTCGGGCCTGGTCGGCTCCGCGTTGTCGGCGTTCCTGAGCACGGGTGGGCATCGCGTGATCCGACTCGTGCGTCGACGGGCACGCAACGAGCTTGAGCGCCAATGGAATCCGGACCGACCGGCACCCGACCTGCTGTCGGGTGTCGACGCGGTGGTTCACCTGGCCGGTGCGTCGATCGCCGGTCGCTTCACCGATGGCCACAAGTCGGCGATCCGTGACAGCCGCATCGACCCGACTCGTCGCCTCGCGGAGGCGGCCGCGGACGCCGACGACGGTCCGCGCACCTTCGTCAGCGCGTCGGCGATCGGCTACTACGGCTACGACCGCGGCGATGCGCTGCTGTGTGAAGAAAGTGTGCGCGGCGACGGCTTCCTGGCCGATGTGGTCAGCGACTGGGAGGCGGCGATGGCGTCGGCCGCGGAGGCGGGGCTACGGGTGGTCACCGTGCGCACGGGAATCGTGCAATCGGCGCGCGGCGGCACGCTGAAGCTGATGCGCCCGCTGTTCGCGGCCGGGCTTGGCGGCCGGCTCGGCGGCGGCGAGCAGTGGTTGTCGTGGATCGGGCTCGATGACCTGCTCGACGTGTACTACCGCGCGTTGTACGACACCCGGCTCGCAGGTCCGGTCAATGCCGTGGCGCCCGCGCCGGTGCGCAATGCCGATTACTCCAGAGCACTCGCCGGGGTGCTGCACCGTCCGGCCGTGGTGCCGGTGCCGTCGCTGGGTCCGCGGCTGCTGCTGGGGGAGCAGGGGGCACGTGAGCTTGCCGAGGCGAATCAGCGCGTCGTTCCAACGAAGCTGCAGACTCTCGGGCACCGCTTCCGGCGGTCAGGCATCACCGATGCACTCGCTCATGAACTGGGGCACGGCTGATGGGCCACGTTGGTCAGGAAGCCCCGAACCAAAGCGCGGATCCTAATTGCCACGTCGTCGGCAAGCTCTGTTGTTCGAGAAAGCAATTCGTCGTGGCTGAGTCCGGCGCCGGCGACTTCGCCGTCGCGATCATCGGCCAGCCATACGTCGAGTAGTGCGGTGTCAATCTCCGGGTGAAACTGCAACGCCAACGCGCGACCAAGCACGAACGCCTGCGACGAGTTCGCGGTTCTGGCGATCTCGGTCGCGCCGGGCGGCAGCGTCCACCGGTCGAAATGCCATTGAAACCACGGCCCGCCCGGAACCAGGTCAGGTTGCTCGCTTTCGACGTCGTACCAACCGATCTCAGGGACGGTTGATCGCTCCACGGACCCGCCGAATGCCTGGGCGAGGAGTTGACCTCCGAAGCACACGCCGAGCAACGCGACCCCCGCGTCGGCGGCGTCGCGCACCAGTTTCGTCTCGCCGCCTACCCAGGTCTGGCGCAGCGCGTCGTCGTATACGGGCCAGCGCGCCCCGAGCGGGACGATGACGTCGTAGCCGGCGGGGTCGGGAAATATCACGTCGACGGCTGGGTCGTTGACGCGTTTGGCGGGGACGACGGTGAACGTGTCCACGTCGAAGCCGCACTCGGTGAACGCCTCGCCCAATAGGGCTTCGGTCGCGAGATGCTCGTTGCAAATGAATATAACCTTGGGCGCCACGCCGACATTATTTCTTTGGAGGCATGGGTGGCGCATCGTCGGGTGCGAGTTCCGCAGCGATCTTGCGGAACAGCGGGTCGGCTGCGTTGTTGTAATTGCCCTGATCGTCGAACGCTTCAGGGTTGAAGGTGACGGCGGCGGCTATTGCGATCTTCTGCGAAGGTAAGTAGGCCTCGATTGCGCCGTACCCACCGAACATGGGGTTCTGCACCAGCCAGTTGCCGGAGATGACGATTCCGAGGCCATAGGTGTAGGCGTCGGTCATCTCGTCGCAGGTGGTGCAGCCCGGTTGTTTGTGGGTCTTGCCGCGCAGCTCGGTGGACACCATCTTCTTGTACGAGTCGGCCGTCAGCAGCTTTCCCGAACCGATACCGACCGCCGTCGCCTCCATGTCATAGATGTTGGTCGTCTGAATGGCGCCGTGGGTGATGGTCCAGGATGGATCCCAGAACGTGGATTCCTCGTAAAACGGTGTGTCAGCCGGGATCTTGAGAAATGCGCGGCGCTCAGAGCTGAACGCGTGCAGCACCGGCGACGGGATCTCGGGAGTCAGTGAGTTGACGGTGTTGGTCAGCCCAAGAGGCCGAAGCACCTTGTCCGACAACAGCTTCGACATCTCCTGGGCAGTCGCCTTCTCCAGTGCCAGGCCGAGTAGGACGTAATTGGTGTGGGCGTAGTTCCAGTTTGTGCCGGGCTGGTACAGCAGCGGCTGATCGACGGCGTACTGGAGCATCTCGTGGACGGTCCAGCGCCGGAACGGGTTGGCGTACAGCGCATCGTTCATCGCGGTGTTCCCGATTACGTAGTCGACGTAGCCGGATGTCATATGGGCCAGCTGGCCCAGGGTGACGCGATCGGCGTGGGGTATCTCGGGCAGCCATTTCGAAAGCTTGTCGTCGAGACTCACCTTCTTCTCGTCGACGAGCTTCAACAGCAGGGTGGACACGTATGAGATGGCGACGGCGCCGTTGCGGAAGTGCATGCCGGTGGTCGCGGGAACTCCAGTCATCGATTCGCCGACGGCCTCGGTGACGACCTCCTTGCCGTCGACGGTCACCCGCACGATTACGGCCTTCAGATGCGCCTGCGCCATGGTGTCGCGCACGATGCGCATCACCGCGTCCGCCTTGGCGTTCTCGGTGCTGGAGGTCGGAGACTCGGTGGGCAATGCGCCGGGCGCGCAGCCGGTGAGTAGCAGAAGCGCACAGATCACCGAGAGTAAGCACCGCGCCATGCGCTCCATCATGGCGGTCAGCGCAGGAAAGATCCGGCCGTCGCCACTTTTGCGATAGTGGTAGCTCTAATGACAGAACTGAACGACTGGCTGCTCACGGCAGAGGAACGCGGCAATCCTGATTCGGATCTGCCGGCGTGGAGCGAGGGCAATCAGGCGGAGGCACTTATCCATGGGGCGACGTACTTCGACCGCCTCGTCACCGAAGTCGAGGCGCTTGGCCCGGGCGATCATCTGTTCTTCGCCGATTGGCGAGGCGACGCCGACCAGAAGTTGCGCGACGACGGGCCGACCGTTGGGGAACTATTTCGTGCGGCAGCCGAGCGCGGAGTGATCGTCAAGGGGCTCATGTGGCGGTCGTACCCCAACAAGTTTCAGTTCAATGAGGAGCAGAATCGCCATCTCGGCGAGGCGATCGAGCGGGCCGGTGGCGAGGTGCTACTCGACCAACGGGTCCGCATCGGCGGGTCACACCACCAGAGGCTGGTCGTGATCCGGCATCCAAAGCAACCGCACCGCGACGTCGCCTTCAGCGGTGGCATCGACCTCTGTCACTCCCGCCGCGATGATGAGTCGCACCGTGGTGATCCGCAGGCAGTGCGCATGTCTAGCCGTTACGGCGAGCACCCGCCGTGGCATGACGTGCAACTTCAGGTGCGCGGGCCGGTGGTCGGCGCGCTGGATACGACATTTCGGGAGCGCTGGACCGCTCGGGCGCCGTTGAATCTGCTCGACCCGATCGGGTGGATACGCGACAAGGTTCAGGGGGCGGATGTGATGCCGGGCCCGTTGCCGAAGCAGCCACCGGATCCGTCCCCGTGCGGACCACACGTGGTTCAGGTGTTGCGTACCTACGGCGACGCGTTGTTCCACTATGAGTTCGCGAAGGCCGGCGAACGCAGCATCGCGCGCGGGTACACGAAGGCAGTCCAGCGCGCCGAACGCTTGATCTACCTGGAGGACCAATATCTATGGTCCGAAGAGGTCGCGAAGCTGTTCGTGGATGCGCTGACCGCCAACCCGCAGCTGCATCTGATTGCGGTTGTGCCGCGGTTTTTCGACTTGGACGGCGGCCTGGGCGGGCCTCCGACTCTGGTCGGCCGGCACCTCGCAATCGACGCTTGCCGACGCGCCGGCCCGGGGCGGGTGCATGTGTTCGACGTCGAAAACCAAGAGGGCACACCGGTGTACGTGCATTCCAAGGTGTGTGTTCTCGACGATGTGTGGGCGTGTATCGGCAGTGACAACTTCAATCGACGGTCGTGGACACACGACAGTGAACTGTCCTGTGGGGTGGTGGATGCCGATGGCGAATTCGCTCGCGACCTTCGGTTACGGTTGCTTCGAGAACATTTGGATCGCGCAGCCGATGGCAGTGAGGACGGCGGTTTGGTAGATTCGACCGCCGCCGTAGGAGAGATCGTTGCATCCGCTGAGGCATTGGATGCGTGGCACGAATCAGGATGCAAAGGACCGCGACCGCCGGGCCGGTTACGGGTCCACAAAGCCGAACGGATTCACCCACTCAGCCGGCTGTGGGCCGAACCTGCGTACCGGTTGCTCTACGACCCGGACGGCCGGTCGTATCGCGATCGGCTCAGGCGCAGGTTGTGAATTCACCCGCTTAGCTACATCGTCAATTGGGCATCCCATGCAGTGTCAGTTCTGGCCGATTGGTTCCTCACGGGTGCGGAGCGGGGTAATCCGACGTCCCGGGTGCCTGCCTGGTGCGAGGGCAATCGCGCAGAACCGCTGATCCACGGTTCGACGTACTTCGACCACCTCGTCACAGAAGTGGAGGCGCTACGCGCAGGCGACTACCTGTTCTTCACGGACTGGCGGGGCGACCCGGACCAGAAGATGCGCGACGACGGCCCGACCGTCAGCCAGTTGTTCTGTGCCGCGGCGAAGCGAGGCGTCGTCGTCAAGGGGCTGATGTGGCGCTCACACCTGGACAAACTCCAGTACAGCGAGGAGGAGAACCAGCATCTCGGCGACGCGATCGAGCAGGCAGGCGGCGAGGTGCTGCTGGACCAGCGCGTCCGGTTTGGCGGTTCGCATCACCAGAAGATGGTCGTCATCCGCCACGCGGATGCACCCGAGCGCGACGTTGCGTTCGCCGGCGGCATAGACCTGTGCCACTCGCGCCGCGACGACGAGGCGCACCGCGGGGACCCGCAGGCCGTCCAGATGTCCAAGCACTATGGCGAGCGCCCGCCATGGCACGACGCGCAATTGCGACTGCAGGGCCCGGTCGTCGGCGCACTCGACACGACGTTCCGCGAGCGCTGGAACGATCCGGCGCCGCTGGACATGCTGTCGCCGATAGCGTGGATCGAGGACAAGCTGCGTGGCGCGGACTTGACGCCGGGCCGGCTACCAGATCAGCCGCCAGACCCGCCACCCTGTGGGCCGCACGCGGTGCAGGTGCTGCGCACATATCCCGATGCACACTTTGAATACGACTTCGCGCCGCACGGCGAGCGCAGCATCGCCCGGGCCTACAACAAAGTGGTGCCGCTCGCCCGGCGGCTGATCTACGTGGAAGACCAGTATTTGTGGTCGAAGCGGGTCGCCGAACTGATCGCTCGCGCCCTACGAGACAACCCCGATCTGCATCTGGTGGCCATCATCCCGCGGTACGCCGATGTCGATGGCCGGCTGGCATTGCCGCCCAACAAGATTGGCCGCCGTCAGGCGTTGGAGGTGTGCTTCGAGGCCAGTCCGCATCGCGTGCACGTGTTCGATGTGGAGAACCACGAGGGCACGCCGGTGTACGTGCATGCCAAGGTCTGCGTCATCGACGACATCTGGGCCTGCGTCGGCAGCGACAACCTCAACCGACGATCGTGGACACACGACAGCGAACTGTCGTGTGCAGTCTTGGACAGCGACGGTGTGTTTGCGCGCGACCTCCGGCTGCGGATGATGCGCGAACACTTGGACCGCGCGGCCGACGGCAGCGAGGACGGCGGCTTGCTCGACCCGGCCACTGCAGTGGAGGAAATCGTCGCAGCAGCAGAGGCTTTGGACGCGTGGCATGCCTCGGGACGTGAGGGCCCGAGGCCACGAGGCCGACTCCGTCCACACAAAGCCGAGAAACTGGGCTGGTTGACCCGGCTTTGGGCGGAGCCCGCATACCGGTTCATGTACGACCCTGACGGCCGGTCCTGGCGCGACCGGGTCAAGGGTGAGATGTGAATTCGACCGGCAGCTCGCTGGACCGGTGATGCCCGTTATCGACTTCCATGGGAGGGTGCCGGCGACTCGGATGTTGGGCATGCGGCGCGCCATCGTCGTCAGGGCTTCGGCGAGTTCGATTCTCGCGCGGTGCGCACCCAGGCAGTAGTGGATGCCACCGCCGAAGGTCAACATGGCGGCGATCCGCGTCTTCGTAGACCGCCGGGTCGCGGTTGGCCGCAGCGGTATTGGCGATGATGAGCGCCTCTTCGACTGCCTTCGGGGCAAGCTCGGGATGCTCAGCGAGCAGCGCCCATTGGTCGGGATGCTCGGAGAAGACCTGTACCGCAGCTGCGAGCTGGTTGCGGGTGGTGTCGGTTCCGGCCATAAGAAGTGTCGCGGCCAGCATTAGCAGCTCGTCGTGGGCCAAGCGGTCGCCGTCGATCTCCGCGCGGATCATGTCGGACAGCAGGTCATCGGTCAGCGCGTCGCGCCTGTGGATGACCATGTCGTCGAGATAGTCCTCGAGCGCGTGCCATGCGCGCAGGATGTCGGGTTCGTCGTTGATGACATTCCAGTCGAAGAGCTTGAAGACGTCGTCGGCCCAGTCGGAGAACAGGTGCCAGTCGTCCGATGGTGTGCCCAGCATCGCGCAGATGATCGGGATGGGGTACTGCCTGGCGATGTCGGCAACCACATCGCAACGACCAGAGCGGGCTTGGTTGTCGACGAGTTCGGCGATGACGTCGGTGCACGTCGTCCGGAGCCGTTCGGCCGCCCTGGGAGTGAAGGACTTTGACACGAGTCGCCGCCGCCGGTGGTGCGCGGCGCCGTCGAGGCTCAGCAGGCCCTTGAGCGAGATGTCCCACAGCTCACCTGACGTAACGCCCTGCGCGGCCAGGACCAGTCCCCTCGGCATGACGAACCGGTCGTCGCGCAGGACGGTGTGCGGACCAGCTCATAGGGGAGAACCTCGGGCCCATGCGGGCCCATGGCGATGGGGCCGTGTTGTCGGGCCCGGCGGATCAGCTCGTGCGCCTCTTCTGAAGTCTGGGCGTGCTCGTAGGCGATCGTCGGAGTTCGGTCGTACGAACGATGTCGATAGTCATGACCCGACTATCTGGCGTTTGCACCCGCACAAGATCGGTCGAACGTCGTATTTCTGCAACGGGGGGTCGTAGATATACGCGCATGCGCTGATGTTTTGGCGTACGCGCTGGTCGCATGCTGGTTAGCATGAGCGCAACCGAGTGGAGCGAGCTTGCGGTGAGCGGACTGCCGACTGGCACGGTGACGTTGCTGTTAGCCGACGTCGAGGGCTCAACGCGGCTGTGGGAGAGCGAGCCGGACGAGATGTCGGCCGCTATCGCGCGGCTTGACGCGACACTGGCGGATCTGATTGCCCTTCACGACGGTGTGCGCCCGGTGGAGCAGGGTGAAGGCGACAGTTTTGTATTGGCGTTCGCGCGGGCAAGCGACGCTGTCGCGTGTGCGTTGGCGTTGCAGCGGGCACCTCTGGCGCCGATCCGGCTGCGTATCGGACTGAACACGGGCGAGATCCAGCTGCGCGATGAGGGCAACTACATCGGCCCGACGATCAACCGCACCGCACGGTTGCGGGATCTGGCCCATGGCGGGCAGACCGTCCTATCGGGCGCGACAGAGTCGATGGTGCTCGACCATCTACCGGCTGATGCGTGGCTCAACGAACTTGGCAGCCATCCGCTGCGCGATCTGCCCCGGCCGGAACGCGTTGTGCAGCTGTGCCATCCGGATATTCGCAACGAGTTTCCGCCACTGCGGACAGCTGATGCAGTTGGGAAGCAAGTCCTTCCGCCGCAACTCACACGCTTCATCGGGCGAGCCAAGCAGATAGACGACGTCCGCCAGTGTCTGACGGACAACCGATTGGTGACGTTGACGGGAGCGGGGGGAGTAGGTAAAACCCGCTTGGCTCTGCGGATTGCGGCATCGACGAATGAGGGCGCGGTCTGGTACGTCGACCTTGCGCCGGTCGCTGACCCAGATGTACTGCCAGTAGCCGTGATTCGTGCGTTGGGCCTGCCCGATCAGCCAGGCCGATCGACGATGGACACGATCGTCAAGTCCATCGAAGGACACCACGGATTGATGGTGCTGGACAACTGCGAACATCTGCTCGACGCGAGTGCCGAGCTGATCCTCACGCTCTTGGCACGGTGTCTGCGTCTGACACTCCTTACGACGAGCCGCGAGCCAATCGGGGTCGAAGGTGAACTCACATGGCGAGTTCCATCCTTGTCCCTCGAGGACGAAGCGATCGAATTGTTCGTCGACCGTGCTCGGCACGCGCGATCGGACTTCGCCCTGACTGACAACAACGTCGCGAGCGTCGGCGAAATCTGCAAGCGTCTGGACGGCATGCCGTTGGCTATCGAGCTGGCTGCCGCGCGGGTACGCGCTTTGTCTGTGTCGGAGATCCTCGATGGCATCCACGACCGGTTCCGGCTGCTGACAGGTGGTTCACGGAAGGCGGTGCGGCGTCAGCAGACGTTGCGGGCATCGGTCGACTGGTCGCATGCAATGTTGACTGAACCCGAGGCCGTGGTTTTCCGGCGGATCGCGGCGTTCATGGGCGGCTTCGATTTCGCTGCTGCGCAGGCCATCGTCGGCGGCGGCAAGGTCGCCTCGT
>JAVRPX010000191.1:0-4471 GCA_032161985.1 Mycobacterium sp. | reverse complement strand
TTCGGCTTCCGGATGGCAGGAGGTCTCGGCTACGGCATGCTGTTCGTCGTCATCGTGTTGGCGTTCGCGATGGCGGTGTGTCTTGGTGCGGATGCGCTGGGGTCCCGGATCGGCTCCGTCGAGTCGTCCAGCCAGCTGCTGCTGCTCCCCCAGCTGGTGCTGGTCCTGCTGTCGACCGGGATGGCGCCTGCCGAAGCGTTTCCAGGATGGCTGGGTCCTTTTGTCCGCTATCAGCCGGTGTCGCAGGTGACCGAGACATTGCGCCAGCTAGCGAGCGGTCACGTCGCCGTTGCCGGGCTGGCCGCCACCGTGGGCTGGTGCATCGCGTTGCTGGCGGTGTTCGGCGCTCTCGCGTTGCAGATGCAAAGGCGCACAAGATGATCCGGCAGAGTGCGTTGGAGGCGGGGCGACTGTTGCGCCGCTGGAGACGCGACCCGATCGTCGCCGTCCAGGCGTTGTTGTTTCCGACATTCCTCCTCGTCATCTACAAGTTGCTCATCGGCAAGGCGGTGCTGGCCGTCACCGGAAGCGACAGCCTCTACGGACTGGTCCCGATGTGCGCGGTCGTCGGCGCGATCTTCGGCACTCTTGGCGCAGGCCTGGCCCTGCCCGCAGAACGCGAGTCGGGTCTGCTGTCCAGGTTGTGGGTGCTACCGATCCATCGGGCGAGCGCCCTTAGCGGCCGTCTACTCGCCGAAGCCGTCCGAACGGCCGCCTCCGCCGTGGTGCTCACCGAATTCGGTGTCGCGTTGGGTTTGCGATTCGCGCAGGGCTGGGCCGCAGCAGTGGCGTTTGTTCTTGTGCCGGTGATGATCTCGGTGGGAGTCGCGACGGTAGTGATCGCGATCGCCGTCCGGGCGGACGGACGGGCGATGGTGACCTGGCTTGGCGCGGGATGCGTCGTACTGCTCTTCTTCAACACCGGGGTCGCCCCCGCCGAGCTGTTTCCGTCCTGGCTGCAACTCGCGGTGCGGCTTCAGCCGATGTCGCCGACGATCGAGGCGATGCGCGGGCTTGCAGAGGGCGGCCCGGTACTGTGGCCGCTGCTGCAGGCAGCAGTCTGGGCCGTCGGACTCGTCGCGGTGTGCGCGCCGATGGCGGTGCGCGGGTATCGAGCCGCCGCTGAGGCGGGGTGCCGGTGACGAGGCTGGCGCTGCTCGACCAGGCCGCATTTCTGCGGCTGCGGGCCACCGGTCAGGGCAGCGTAGTTCAGTGCACATGGGTGTACGACCGCGACGTCGACGTCGACGAATTACGGGCATTCAACGGAAATCTCGGTTCGGGTCTGCTCGGCCGCCGGATAGAGCGCTCGCCGTTGCCGTTCGGGCGTCATCGCTGGGTGGCCGGCGGGGGCTCCTCCGACATCGACCTCTCCGCTGCCTGCCGCCCGCGCGACGACATCGGCATCTGGATCGAGCAGCGGGGGCGCATCAAGGTGGACCCGGAGTGGGGACCGACCTTCCACCTCGGCGTGTTGCCGCTGGACGACGGCGGCATGGCGATCAGCTTGGTGGCGTCGCACTGCGTCGCGGATGGGCTCGGGCTGGCGACGGCGATTGCGGAAGCGGTCAAAGGTGAGCGCCGCGAATTCGGATACCCGCAGGCAGGTTCCCGTGGCAGGTGGCGCGTCGTATCGGAGGACCTGACCGACGCCGTCCGCGCATTGCCCGCCGTGATCCGCGCACTGATCGCGACTCTGCTGATCCTGCTGCGGCTCTCGTCGGATGCGAAGGCTCCGTCAGCGGCGCGGTATCGCCCCCCAGACGCCGGAGATGATGACGAGGCCGACCTTCACTCGGTGACGATGCAGACCGATGTCGGAGCGTGGGAGGCCCGTGCGCGTGAGTTGAGCGGAAGCAGCAACGCGCTTTGCATCGCATTCGCAGCCCGCCTGGCGCACCGGATGGACAGGGTCCAACAGGGCAGCAACACGGTGACGGTCATACTCCCCGTCAGCGAGCGCACCGCCGAGGACGACCGCGCCAATGCGCTGAGCTCGATCACAGTCGCCGTCGACAGTGAAGCGGTGCTGGACGATTTGAGCAGAGTGCGCGCGGACGTCAAGACGGCGTTGACATCGCAGGCGGAGCGGACCAATGAACTGCTCGCTGTACTTCCGCTCATCCCGTTCACGCCACGGTGGTTGGTCAGACACACCGAAGGCATCGCCATGGCCACCGACCAATTGCCCGTTGGGGTTTCCAACCTCGGAAACTTCGACGCGGTCCTCGGCCGTATCGACGGCGCGGATGCGACCGAGGTGTCGATGCGGCTGGCAGAGCAGGGCATCACACGCGGGCGGATCGAGCGTGCTCACGGCCAGTTGTTCTGCGGCACAGGAACTGTCAACGGCAGTCGTTTCATCACCGTCGTCGCGTACCAGTGCGGCGCCGAGAACACCGCGGCGTCGACGCGCGAGCTGGCGCGTGGCGCACTGGCCGACCTACACCTATCCGCTACCACTGTCCGTTAGGGCCTTCCGATGGTGAACCTGAGCATCAGAGTCAGTCAGCGTGGCTCGGCGCGCCCACTGCTGTACGTCGGCATCGCCGTCGCGATCGCGATGTGGTCGGCGGCCGTGCTGCTCTTCGCGATCAACATCCTGCCGATCGACGCGTACTGGATGTCGTATTACGCGGTCGACTACACATTCGGGTTCGTCCGTCGGGGACTCGCGGGCGAATTGGTCGGGCTCGTCCCCGGACATTACTTCGAGGCCGCGCTCGGACTGCGCTGGTTGTCGACGGCGATATATCTTTGCGCCCTTGGCTTGGTCGCCGGTGTCGTGCTGTTCGGCCGGCGCCGGTCCGAGCGCAGGCTGATGGTCGCGATGCTGATTCCGTTGTTGCCGTTCGGAATCCCGTTCGCGGCCTACTCTGCCCGGCCGGATCTGTTCGGTGCGGCCGCACTAGCGGTGTTCGCGGTAGCATTGCCGCTCACGCGCACCCGTGCAGTCGCCTCGGCGTGGTGCCTGGCCTACGGCTTGGTCATCGCGGTCTTGACTCTGGTCCATGAGGCGATCGGCTTGCAGTTCGCCCTGGGCGCCGTGCTGGCGATCATCGTTCTGGGCAACACGCTGGGTGCGGCGCGACGCCGTGGCGTGCTCCTGGCCGTCGCGCCAGGCGTTGTCACCGCGCTCGTGGTCGCCGCGTTCGGCCGTCACGACATCGCCTCTCAATTGTGTTCGGTGGTACCGCATCACACGATGCCCAATCCATTGGCGACGATCACGTCGCTGCCAACTCTTGTGCAGTACGTGTTCGGTGCACAGCAGAGTCAAACCGACTATCACGACTGGGTGTGCCGCAACGTCATGCCGATATTCGACTACGGGGTCGTGGATGCCATGCGCATCGTTGCGAATATCGGGGTGGTCGGACTCACCGTCTCGTTGTTGTTCGGTGCTTTGGCTTTCGCCGGGACGATGTACGGAATCAGCGGAGTCTCAGGTGTTCCGCTGCGTGCATTCGTCGACCAACTGCGGGGCAGCGCGGCGTGGGTGGGCGCGGGGCTGTTGTTGATCGTTCCGGTATTCCTGACCGGGTTCGATTGGACCAGGTGGCTGATCATCGTGTCGTTCGACGTCGCGATCGTGTTTACGGTTTTCGCTGCGCGCAGGCCCGAGATCGACCAACCTCCGACATCAAACCAGTTGAGGTTGTTCTTGTTTCTCGTCCTCCTGCTGGCGCTCATCCCGATCGGCACTGTCCCCGGCTTCGGCGGCCCGAGGATGATCTAGGCGGTTCGCATCGGTCCCTCCGTGTAGTGGCTTGAGATTTCGTGACGGCCACCAGTTCGCCTTCCCGATAAGAACCGCCATCGCAGGCACCGTCACCGTGCGCACCAGGAAGGTGTCGAGCAGCAGCCCGACGCCGATGATGAACCCGACCTGGACCATTCCCGCGATGCTGCCGAAGGTCAGGCCGAACATGGACGCAGCGAAGATGATTCCGGCGGAGGTGATCACGCCGCCCGTGGCGCCGACAGTCCGGATCACCGCCGTGCGCATCCCGCGGGACGCCTCGTCACGGATCCGTGAGATCAACAGCAGGTTGTAATCCGCCCCCACCGCGACCAGAACGATGAACGCGGTGCCCGGCACATTCCAGGCGAGGTGTTGGCCGAGGATGAACTGGAAGACCACGACGCCGATGCCGAGTGCCGACAAGAACGAAATCGCCACTGAAGCAATGAGATAGAGCGGCGCGACAACGGCACGCAGCAGCACGATGAGGATCAACAGCACCACCAGGATCGTCATAGTGACGATGAACCTCATGTCGTGATTGTAGTAGTCGCGCACGTCCGCGTTCACTGCGGGCAACCCGGCGATCGAGATTGTCGCGTCCGTCAGCTCTGTATTGGGCTGCGCGCTGCGAGCCGCGTCCATGATCTGTGCGACCTGGTCCATGGCCTGGGTGCCGAACGGGTCGAGGTCGGTCTGAACCAGGTAACGCACCGCATGGCCGTC
>JAVRPX010000190.1:0-3841 GCA_032161985.1 Mycobacterium sp. | reverse complement strand
CATGCTGCCATGAAGTTGAATCGGCCCTGGCAAGCCCGGGTTTGATGTCGCCGCTGGCGCGGCTCCGGTGTTCCTTCCGCGGTTATCTCGTCGCGTCGAGCAGCTCGTTCAGCGACGCCTCGAAGTCGTCGGCCATGTCCCATAGATCGGGCAGCAATTCGGGGCACGACACGATGCCGACGTCGAGCTTGCCGGTCAACGACATCACGGTGATGTTCAGCCCCGAGCCGTGGAATATCGGACCCAGCGGGTACATCGCCTTCACCTCGCTGCCCAGGAAGTACAACGGCACCTGTGGGCCGGGCACATTGGAGATGACCAGATTGTGCACCGGTTTCGCGGCAGTCAGCCGGCTGGCGGCATAGACGCGCATTGCCACACCGAACACCGCTGGTGCCGCGAACTGCGACCAGTCCTGAAGCAGTGTCGCCCCGATCGCCGAGCTATGTTGCTTCGCAATGGAATTTGATTCCGCAATCGACTTCAGTCGTTCGCCTGGGTCCTCGATGTGAGTCTCCAGCTTGGCGAACATGCCCGACACCTGATTGCGACCTGGCCGGTCAGACTTCTCGTGAACCGACACCGGAACCATCGCGACCAACGAGTTCTCGGGCAATTCGCCGCGGTCGGCAAGGAACTTACGGAGCACGCCGGACACCAATGCCATCACGACGTCGTTCACCTTGACGCCGAAGTGGTTCTTCACCGTCTTGATGTCCTCGAGGTCGAGCTGGGCGAACGCGATGTTGCGGTGACCGGTGACGTTGGCGTTGAACGTGGTCTTCGGCGCTGCGAACGGCGCGGCCATGGCCAGCCCGCTGCGGGCGCGCTTGACGGTGTCCACCACCGACGACAGCGTGGTCGGCACGACGTTGACCAGCCTCAACGGCCGGGTGGCGAACTTGAAGGCGCCGCTAACCGCGATTTCCAGGCTGCTGGCGTCGCCGACGCCGTCGACCGGGTCGGGTGCGGGAGCGTCGGGTTCGGTGCTGCACAGCGTGGACATCAGGTTGGCGCCGGTGACCCCGTCGATGCCCGCGTGGTGCATTTTGGTCATCACCACCAGCCGGCCGCCCGCGTGGGCATCGGTGCCGGAGATGTTCTCGATCACCCAGGTCTCCCACAACGGCCTGCTGCGGTCGAGCGAAAGCGACGCGATGTGACCGCAGATCTCGGCGAGCTCGCGGCGGCCGCCAGGCGATGGCAGACCGATGCGGTGCAGGTGCCGATCGACGTCAAAGTCCTTGTCGTCCACCCACACCGGATGGTCGGGGTTGAACCGGCTGTCGGCGAGCTTTTCCCGGAACTGGGGCATGGCCTTGATCCGCAGGGCGAGCGCGTCACGCAGTCGGTCGAACGTGTACCCGCCGGGCATCGTGGAGGTATCCAGTTCGAGGATGGAGCACACATGCAATGGCTGTTTTGCGGTTTCGAGGTAGAGGAAACTGGCATCTAGTCCGCTGAGCCTTTGCATGCCGCCGATCGTAGTGTGAGGAAATCCACTTAACCTGGAGTTCAGGTTCTTGCGCCGGGGTGGCAGACTGAGGTGGTCAGACGAACCCGGGGACCCGGATGGGCCACGAGGATTCGACCCGACTCACCCATTTGGGGGACAACGATGTCTGAGCACACCGCGTACGGCGCTGCTAATTCGACGCGCACTGGAGCCGAACCGTCCACACCGCGGACGAAAGTGCGCACCCATCACCTTCAGAAGTGGAAGGCCGAGGGCCACAAGTGGGCCATGCTGACGGCCTACGACTACTCCACCGCCAGGGTGTTCGACGACGCCGAGATTCCGGTGCTGCTGGTCGGCGATTCGGCCGCCAACGTGGTCTACGGCTACGACACGACGGTGCCGGTCACCATCGACGAGCTCATCCCGCTGGTGCGCGGTGTGGTCCGGGGCGCACCCCACGCGCTGGTGATCGCCGATCTGCCCTTCGGCAGCTACGAAGGAAGCGCTGCACAAGCCCTCTCGACGGCGACCCGCTTCCTGAAGGAGACCGGCGCGCACGCGGTCAAACTAGAGGGCGGCGAACGGGTCGCGGAGCAGATCGCGACGCTGACGCAGGCCGGCATCCCGGTGGTGGCCCACATCGGTTTCACCCCGCAGAGCGTCAACGGCCTCGGCGGCTTCCGGGTCCAGGGCCGCGGTGACGCCGCCGAGCAGACCATCCACGACGCCATCGCCGTGCAGGAATCCGGCGCCATCGCCGTCGTGCTGGAGATGGTTCCCGCAGAACTGGCCACCCAGATCACCGGCAAGCTGACCATCCCCACCGTCGGCATCGGGGCCGGGGTCAACTGTGACGCCCAGGTTCTGGTGTGGCAGGACATGGCCGGTCTCACCAGCGGCAAGACTGCCAAGTTCGTCAAGCGCTTCGGCGATGTCGGCAGCGAATTACACCGCGCCGCAACGCAATACGCCGACGAGGTGGCCAGCGGGGCATTCCCCGCCGACGAACACTCCTTCTAGGCGAACTCGGCCTTCCGCTTCGCCAGGAACGCGTCGATCCCCTCGCGACCGTCGGGGGTTTCGGCGCGCTCGGCGATCAGACGTCCCTCGAGTTCCATCTGCTCTTCGAGGCCGCTGGAGAACGTGGACAGCAGTAGCGCCTTGACCCCGCCGTTGGATCCCCTTGCGGTGGCAGCCATTTGGGCGGCCAACTGATCGGTCCTTTCGGCAAGCTCGGCGTCGGCGACGATCTCGGTAACCAGTCCCCACCGCGACGCTTCCTGGGCAGGCAGGGTCCGGTTGGTCAGCATCAATTCCTTCGTCTTGGTGATGCCGATCAGCCGCGGCAGGTAATAGGACGAGCTGCCATCGGGGCTCAGCCCCGCGCGGGTATACGCCATCGTGAACGAAGCGGACTCCGCTGCGAGCACCAGGTCGCCGGTGACCGCGAGCGAGAAGCCCGCCCCCGCTGCGACGCCATTGACCGCGACGATCAGCACTGCGTCCATCCGTGCGAAGGTCGAGATGGCGCGGTGCAGGTCGTCGGCGACGCCCTTGATGAGCTGGCCGCGGTTCGGGGCCGCGGCGAACGACTTGAGATCGCCGCCTGCGCAGAAGAATCGCCCCGTCCCGGTGAGGACGACGACCTTCGTCGCCCCGGTGTCGCAGCGAGCGGCCGCATTGGCCAGTTCGCGAGTCATGGTGGCATTCATGCCGTTTGCGGCGTCGGGCCGGTTGAGCGTGATTCGCGTGATCGGGCCGGACTGCTCGAAGCTGATGGTCTCGTATTCGGTCACACCGGGGACTCTATCCGGCGATGTTTGCGCAACGCCGCGAAGTCACCGTCGAAACCGAGCGTGCGCAGCGCGCCGTCGGCGATCACCCACGGCTGCTCGTCAGGGCAGCCGGTGTCGTCGGAGCGCCGATTGATCACTGACTCGACCAACCGAAACGGCAGGTCGTCGGCGTCGGTCGGCCCGTCGCACTCGGCGATGACCTGGGCGGCGAGACTGCGGTACCTGGCGCGCAATTCCGCGCGGCGCAGCCGGAACTCCTCGAATCGGTCCAGCCGTAGCTCGGGTAGCAGGTAGAGCGCGCCGAGGTTCCACCGGCTGGCGCACAGCTGGGTGACGTCGCCAACCACCAGCGTGTGCAGCCGCGGCGCAGCAGGACCCTTTTCGTCGAGGAGCTCGGCGGCCAACCGCAACGGCTCGTCGACGGTGCCGGTCAGCAGCGCGTCGAGGATGTCGTCCTTGGTGGCGAAGTGGTGATACAGCGAGGCTTGACGAACGCCGACCGCGTCGGCGATCCGCCGGGTCGAGGTGCTGGCGTACCCGAGGTTGGTGAAGAGCTCGGCCGCCGCGTCGAGGATCTCCTCGCGGG
>JAVRPX010000189.1:0-4933 GCA_032161985.1 Mycobacterium sp. | reverse complement strand
GGTTCACCGTTGCGGGTGACGACGAACGTCTCGCCTGCTGTTACGGCATCGATGACTTTGCATTCTCATTGCGTAGGTCGCGCTGCGCGATGGTTCTGGCCACCGTCCCGCGACCACCGGGTAGCGCTGTTCTCGGCTCGGCGCCGGCCTGAATCGTCGTCATGTATTGGACAGGGAAGTCTGGCGAGACTCCGAGAGCCCGGCGTTTTCATCGTTCCAAAACTATTGCGTCCCAGCATATTATCGCGTTACCTGACATAAGATATTTTCGGTGCTCGAAAGACTCTGGGGGACAAGCTAATAGACTCCAGCTGAGACGACGTGGGAACATTCCGCTGGAATGAACCGGCTTAATCGGGGGCTCGCCGAGCTTGCCGAGGTCACCACGCTGCTTTCGGCGCACAGTTGGTGACCCTGACCTGGTTCGGCCGTGTCGGCAAGACTCGGCTCGCAAGAGTTCGGGGGCGACCTGTTCGGCGACCTACCTCGTGACGGCTACCGGTCGGTCGTCGGGGCGCTGGCCGCCGCACTCGACATCAGGTTCAACACCGAAGTCGTCACGGTGGAGTCTGCGGCCGATGGAATCCGCGCCGTCTGTGCGGACGGTTCGGTCGAGACCGGCTCGCACGTCCTGGTCGCGGTTCCGCTCGGTGTTCTCAAGCGGGGCCGACCGCGCTTTGATCCGCCACTGCCCGAGCCGCTGCGCGCGGCCATCGACGCGCTCGGGTTCGGCCGCTACGAGAAGACGCCGTGCGGTTCGAGGCGGCATTCTGGCGCGACGACGGCATCTCGCACCTGATCGTGTTCCCGTCCGACGACAACGAGCCCGCGATGTGGGTGTTCGACCTGGACGCCTTCGGCGCCGGTGCGGTGCTGTGCGCGCACCTGTTCCACATCCTGACGCCGTACGCACTGGACCGGTCGCCGGCGGAGGCGGTGAGCTGGTTCAGGGACGTGCTGGCCGAGGCGGTTCGCCATCCGGTGCCGGAACCCATCGCGACCGCGGTGACGTCGTGGGCGCACGATCCGTTCAGCGGCGGCGCCTACACGCACTGACCGCCGGGCGCCGACCCGTCGATGCTTCACCTGCTCGGTCGCCAGTGAACGGTCGGCTTCTGCTGGCCGGTCAGCACACGGACAGCGCGCGCACCGGCTACGCGGACGGCGCGTACGCAACCGGCCTTCGCGCAGCGGACCGGCTCGGGGCCTAGCCCACCCGAGTGACCACGCGCACCAGCCTCGACCAACGCGCCAAGACCAAAGTAAGCCGCCGCTTCTCTGCCTTCCAACTGCTCCTTTCGCGTTGCATGCGGGCCACGACATGGCACTTTGGCTGGCGTGAACCACGGTGCCTGGCTACAAAATTCACCAAGTCACTCGTTGACTTTCGGAGTTCCCCGGCACGATGGTCATAAGAGTTGGCTGTCGCTATCGACGTCTGAGTGCGAGTCCATCGAGTCGATCCTCTTCCTCTTCTCTGGTGTCGGGCGCCTGCTCCGACGTGTCCGGACGTCGCATCCTTGGAAAGCAAGTCTGGATCTCGCCCAGCCGCATCCGGAGCCGGATCCAACGATCATCCGGCGCCGTCAGTGGTTGTTTCGAGTGTCGTCAGGCGAAATGTCGCAGTTCAGGGGCCGCCGCGCCAGTGTTCGATGCGGTTGTGGTCGGGAGTGAAGCCGTGGTTGACCCCCCAGAGGACGGCTTGGGTTCGGCTGCCGACGTCGATCTTGCGATAGATCGTCCGGATGTAGGACTTCACGGTGTTGGGGCTGAGGTAGGTCAGCCTCGCCACGTCGGCGTTGCTCTTGCCTTGGGTGATGAGGGCGAGGATCTCGGATTCTCGATCGCTGAGACCTTCGCCTCGCCCGGGCCAATCAAGGCCAACCGCGCTGCGCCCGCGCGGAGGGACATCGCTGATGACCACCTCGCCGGAATGCACTGCCTCCAGCGCGGCGACCAACTCGCGTGCCGGCAGTGTCTTCGATAGATAGCCGTGCGCGCCGTGCTGGCGGGCGCTGGCGATGAGGTCCGGGTGAAAGTTCCAGGTGTAGACCACGACTCGGCGTGCGCGTGGATTGGCGACCAGTTCGCCGATCTCGTGGTGGTCGGATTCGGGTTGGGCGAAAGAGTCATACAGGACGATGTCGACGGGGTCATCGACAGCCATCGTCGCGTCGAGCTCCGCGACGACGACACGGTCGCGGTACCGGTCGAACATGTTGGCCACGCCGATCAGCACGACGTCGTAGTCGTCCACGAGCGCGACGGTGATCGGCCTACCGGCGGAGTTGGGCATGCGCCGAAGATTACCGCCCTAGGGGTGTATTTGAAGCCCCCTTAAGGGTGTTCGACTAGTACCAGCGTCGAGCAACGCTCGAACAGTCTGAATTTTGGAGCGCCGCATTGGGCGCATGTCAGGAAGGCTCAACCATGATCGTCCTCGGAATCATTCTGATCATCCTCGGGCTCATCTTGCCCGCACTCGTTCCCACCTTCGCTTTCGCGCACCTGCTGTTGGTCGTCGGGGTCATCCTCCTCATCGTGGGCGTAGTCCTGGCGGTGCTGGGATCGGCCGGCCGAGCTGTCGGCGGCCGCCGCCACTACTACTGACCGCCACCCGTTCCCTACGTTTCAGCGGCGAATGAAAGGAATAAGAAATGCCTATCTGGGGATGGTTTTTTATCGCGGCGATCGTCGTGCTCGCCGTCGCGGGGCTCATCGTCGCAACATCGGCGGGCCGTCGTAAACGGACCGACCGCCTCAAAGAGCAGTTCGGTCCCGAATATGAGCGAACAGTTGCCGAGGCTGGCGAACAGAAGGCAGCCGAAAAAGAACTTGTCGCGCGCGAACGCAAGAGAGACAAGCTCGACATTCGTCCACTGACACGGGCTGCGCTAAAGGGCTACGCGGACCGCTGGCGCGCGGTGCAGACCGCATTCGTCGACAGTCCCGCGAGCGCGGTGGGCGACGCGGACCGGCTCGTGACCGAGGTCATGCGCGAACGCGGCTACCCGATCGACGACTTCGATCAGCGGGCAGCCGACATCTCCGTCGATCACCCAACGGTTGTTGAGAACTACCGAGCCGCCCACACCATTCACGTGTCACAGCAAAAAGGGGACGTCGGCACGGAGAAGCAGCGCCAGGCCTTCGTTCACTACCGCGCCCTCTTCGAGAAGTTGCTCGATCAAGACAACAACAATGACAGGCCGCACGGCACCGATACAGCACAGGAGGCAAGCGCATGACCACACGCGATCAACACAATGAAGCCACCCCCCCGCTCGAGCAGGTCGAACCTGCGACGTCAGTTACCGATCGTGAGGCTCAGCGAGCAGATTCGTCGATGGCACCCACCGGTCCGTCAAACGCACCAACCGAATCGACCATTCCCGCAGCCAAATCGGCGCCCGCTCGGACGGACGCTGGACGGCACATGCAGGCTCAAGGTTCCATATCGAATCAAACCGAGCCAGACGAAGCAGGCTTGCCGGCCGCCGATACCGAATCGGCGATCACAGGCACCGAAACAGCCGGCGGGATGCCAGATCCAACCCGGTCTGGAACCGAATCATCCACTGAACAACCGCTTTTCGCCGACCGCAAGCTTGCCGAACTCCGTGCGCGGTGGGACACCGTCCAGACCGGCTTCGTCGACGACCCCCAAGACTGCGTCCAGAAGGCGGACGGCCTGGTGTCGGATGTTGTCAAACAGCTTACAAACGGCTTCACCGAGGCGCGTTCGCGCCTCGAACAACAGTGGGGTCGCGGCGAAGAAGCGTCCACCGAGGATCTTCGAGTCGCCCTTAAACGCTACCGAGAGTTCTTCGACCGACTACTCGCGGTATGAGGCTGACAAACATCTCAGTGTCAAACAGAGCTCGTGACGTCGTAAATCGTTGAGACAGTTCTCTAGCGCAGTGATTCGCTGCGCCATGCGGCCCAGCTCGACGCGACGGCGACCCAGAACCAAGGCAGCCTGACGACGAGCTGAAGCACCCGGCAGCTCACCAAGACCGACCCGTCACGAAAGTCGGTGCCAGGACGTGGATCACGCGCATCATGGTGACTTGGGGCATCGTTACCATCGGTACCGCGTTCGTTCAGAACGTAATGGGCCTAACCATCGCCAGGATCCTGCTCGGAGCAGACGAGGCTGGGTTCTCACCCGGGATGTTGTACTTCGTTTCGCGTTGGTTTCCGGCGGTGCAGCGAGGGAGGGTGATGTCGTGGATCGTAACCTTCATTTGCCTGTCCTCGCTGGGCACCGCGGTTACCGGTCATGTTCTCGCGCTCGACGGCGTGCTCGGGTTTGGAGGTTGGCGATGGGTGGTCATCATCACCGGCGTCCCGGCGATCATGATGGGTGTTGTGTGTTTTCGAACGCTGCGCGAGGATCCCGCCAGCGGAGTCCTGTCCGCCGATGAGCGGACCTGGTTGACCGCGCGGCTTGCCGAAGACGCTGCGGATGACGGCGACCCGCACAGCACGCGTGACTTCTTTAGGGCCTTATCAATCTGCAGGGTCTCGTGCTGGTGGTCGTCTGGTTCTGTTACGCATTCAGTCTCAACGGATTTCAGCTGTGGCTGCCCCAGATCCTCAAGCAGTTCGGACTATCCAACACTGGGTGGGTTGGGTGGCTGCGCTTCCGGCGCTACTCGCCATCGCCCGATGCTGTGGTCGGTACGCCGCTCCGACCGTGCTGGCGAACGCTCGGGCCGCTTCGCCGCGGTGGCCGCTATCTCGATGTCCACCGTTCAGGGGGAGCCTCAAGCCGGTCCTAGCAGCGCCTCAGGCCTTGTCATCGGGCGATGAATCTCAGCGGGCGAGAAGGCGCTCGACGGCGTCGCGAACAATCTCGCGGCGCCGCTTGGGATCTGACACACCGACGACGCTGGCGAAGTCGGGGCTATGGGTCTGCCACATAGCAGCG
>JAVRPX010000188.1:0-4377 GCA_032161985.1 Mycobacterium sp. | reverse complement strand
AAGGCTGCTGGGGTGCCAGCGTTAGCACTGAGGTACCACACACAGCTCAATCGAGTAGTCCACTACGCAATCCGGATTGGATTGGCGGACGTAGGTTCGGCTAAGAGCTAACCAAGCCGAGCAGTTTCGCCGATCGCGAGATTCGGGACGTCGTGAAGGAGATGGCCGTGTCCACCGTCAACGGAGACGTGTCTACTTTGGAAAAAGAGTCGGACCAGCCCCCAAGCCGCCTGTACGGTAACTCTGCTCCTGTCGCTGAACCACCGGAGCAGTCCAGCGGTGGAAGCGCTTCGTGGCGCGGCTTTCGCTCCGGATTGCCGCAAAGCTGGTCGTATAGCGCACCTTGGCGTCAGGAGGTCCAGCGTCGCCGCATCACGCTGCTAGATGAGCTGGCACGTCTCGAGCTCCAAGGGGCACAGCAAGAAGAACGGGCATATCTCATCAATGATCTCTTGGAAGACGCCAACATGGCGTCGCGCGAGAAAGTGACCCCGCGCAAGTGGTGGTGGGGCACCGAAATCGAGCGGGCGTGGGCACGTCTTCGCGAGGTGGAGGAGCGAACGGTCCATCTGCTGCCGGACCCCGAATTGCCAGCTTGGGCAGCAGATGCCGTACGACACGGGAACTCCTACCTCGACGCCAACGATCCGCGCCTGCGACACCTGCAGGCGTTCAGCGCCCAACAGGATCCGCCAGCGTCAACCAACGAACTGCGTTCCTCGATCAGCCGTGTCCTGCGGGCAGCACATGACAAGGCGGACCACGCCAACAGGGAAGCACGTTACCTCCGGGACCGATTACTGATCGCCTCGGCGTTCAGCGTGCTGTTCGCGGTTGCGATCGTGTTGGCGCAGCGATGGCTGGAGCGCGTGAGCTTTGTCGACACGGCAGACAAATGGGACGGGTCTGGGTGGTCATACCTGGTTGTCGTCATGGTCTTCGGGGGTGTGGGGGCGATGTTTACGGCGATCCCGGCGATATCGAAGATCCCGTCGAACTTCGGACCGTTCAACCTTCCGCTGCAGCAGGGGTTGCTCAAGATCGCATTCGGACCCCTTGTCGCCGTAGTCGGAATTGCCTTATTGACCACCGTGTCGACTCAAATCGTGCCGAAAACCTTGCCGTCGCTGCTGTTGATGGCCGCACTATTCGGCGCCGGTCAGCACGCGGTGACCAGGTATGTCGACCAGCGCGCTGAGCAGATTCTGACAGCCGGAGCACCGGCTAAGAGCCACCCCAAGAAGGATGACGGTTAGTCAAACCGGTGAGCCCGGCCAAAGCGGTCCAGCCTGCCCGCGGCGAGCCGTCTTGGGAGCGGAAAGGACCGCCAGTCGGCCAAGTATGGCCATCTGAGGGCCGCAGCTGCCGAGCGCGCCGAGGAGGCCCAGCGCATCGCCGAGGCCAACCGTAGGTCCAAGGAACGGCCGACGGGGACGCACAGGTGATCACCGTCGCTGTGGACGACGTTCCGAATACTTTCCTGTGGGCTGCGAGGGGATGACCATCCTTGGCGGACCCAAACAGCGCCGGGCTATGGGCTGCCTGCGATCGCCGGGGGTGATCGTCGGGCAAAGCCTCTGCCGACAGTGTAATTGGGACGACCGATCACCGATGCAGCCTGAGGTCGGCGGCTTAGGCAGAAGATCGAAGTCAGTCGGTGGGCGAGCGGTTGCGGCGGTCCTTGACGAGTCTGCGGTAGACGGTTCGAGCGAGGTGGCGTTTGAGGCAGCGCCGCGCCATGGCGGGACTGTTCCCCATGGTGATGCGGTGATGGTAATAGGTCGCACCCAGCCCGCCGTCGCGGATTTGAATCATCGCGATTCTGTCGAGGGCCATATTGAGCGATTTCCCGTTCTGATATGTCGCATCCGGCCCCCGCTGCGACCTGACCACCGCGGTACCGGCCCCACACCGGCATATCTCGCGAAGGCATCCTCACTGCCGAACCGGTTCACATCAGCGGTCTCGCCGAGGATCTTCGCGGCCAGAAGCGGTCCGCATCCCCGTATCTCCAGCAGGGACGGCCCGGCCGTCGGGATCATGGCCTTGATCTTTCGTTCAAGCCCAACCGCTACCTGTGTGAGATAACCAATATCGGCCAACTCCTCGCACGCAAGGTCGGCAACAAGGCTGTCCCGCTGGGCATTTAGCCATCGGTGCAGCCGTACGCGGTTGGCCTCGACGTAGAGCCGCTGAGCGACAATCTTGTGTGACGGATCCAGCTCGTGCAGCCGCCACATGAGTCTGTGTACTGTCGCGGTTCGGTGCTCGACGATTACGTCACGACGATCCACGAGTAGCTTGCATCGACGTGAAAGCGGATCGTGAGTGGCCACCGGCAAGGTGGGCTCGCGCAAGACTGCGTGCGCGACGGCCAGCGCATCTATCGGATCGGACTTGCCGATGACACGAGCGCTAGATCTGACCCGCGACATCATGCGTGTCGGAACACGAACCACTTGCACACCGGCGTCAATCAAGTCGCGTTCCAGCCGGGCTGACACGTTACGCACATCCTCGACGCCCCAGGTTATTTCGGAGCCGAATGTTGCCCGCACCCACTTGAGCGCTCTGAGGTGGCTATCTGTTGTTGCGGGAACAGTCTTTTGGCCAATCTTGCGGCCACCGGCATCGATGGCAACGAGCGAGTGAGTCGCCTTATGGGCGTCGACACCGACGATGATCACGCTGCACTCCCTGCCTTCGCGCGGGTCGGCTGCTCGGCGCCACTGCCGGGCACTGCTTGCAACCGCCAACCGTGTCCGGTGGCACAAACCTTCGGACTGGCCACGCGCTTGGGCGGCCGAGCAGCCGACTGCAGTGCGTCCGCCCCACCTGACCAGGCAACGGATTACCGTGCGCCAGCCCCGAACCAAGCGGCAATAAACCTCGGCACGCCACGGCAGGTGAGATGCGGACGGCCCCAACTCTACGAGGCGCCTGCCTGAGGCGCTGCCCGAGAACGAGCATTGAGCGGGTCGGTAATTCCGGCCCTACCCATCCTCAGGCAGTTTTCGGCGGGGAGACGCAGAGCCAGCTCGCCTCCCGCCGGGGCTTTCACTGGTCGAACCTGACCTTGTACATCTGGTCGGGGCAGAGCCACCGGACCGCCGGGACGAGCGCGTGGCTCAGGCACCCGCATTACCCAGGGTGGTTACCGCAAGCGATGCCTGGACCGCATGGCCGCCAACGCGTCGTCCAGGGACAGATACACATCGAAGACCTCGTGTAGATCCGTCAACTCGATCGGCCTGATAGTCGCTGGCGCTCCGGCTACCACCGCGAACCCACCGGACTCGCCGCACCGCTTGTTGGCTGTCTCAAGAACGAACCGCTCGTTGGCTCTCGCAAGAAGTCGTAGACCCACTGACGCCAGAAACGTCACCTCGGTCAGATCGATGACCAAAGTCGGCGGATCATCAGCGAGCACATCGTCGATGGCTTTCTCGAACTGAGGCGCAGTAACCATATCGATCTCGCCGCCGACGGCGAGCACCGCTATGCCATAGCGGTGCTCCACTGAGGTCGTGATTGGCTCGGTACCTGTCAACGGCAAATCCTCATTCAGCAGCAGCGTTTGCGGCGAAACGCCTAACCCGCAGCTGAGAACCCAGATGTTGTTTCAGGCAGGCCCTAGAGGGCCCGGCAGGAGCTGGCACGCCGCGCCGCGCCTGGACCCCTATCCCCTGCACCCCAGCCCACCACATCCACGCGCACACCGTCGAGTCCACGCATGAGCAAGTGAATGCCTGTGGACCAAAGCTGTTGAACCTCGCCGAGCCAGCTCTCGATGATGTAGACGTCGTTCATCCGACCTGCCCCCACGCGTTTGCATTACCCCAGTCAACACATCGTGAGCGCGCAGCGCGGGGAGGGGCTTAGCGTCCGATGAGGCTGCTAGCCCAACTCGTCGGCGTCGTGCTGTTGGTCGGTTTCGTCGGTCGCCTCGCCGCCTTCCGCCGATGCACGGGCTGCTCGAGGGAAGACCGCCGAGCGTGCGAATGGCGGGCGTCCGTCAGTCGCCGCCAAGGAGTCTCGGCGACGGCTGCTCACTGAAGAGCTGGACCCCATCGTTGCAGGGCCGCGTGCCGCGCGCGCGCATCGCAAGGGAACCCAGCGGGACCGCCTACGAGGTTGATCAAAGCGCGCGCGAGTGCCAGCACGGTGACGCCGTGGTCGGCGGCGACGCTGATCATTTCGGCGAATGCCGACGCGGGATCGGTGCGGCGCAGGGTCATCACGATTCCTTCAGCGAGGTCGAGTGGGCGGCGCCCCTGATCGACGCCTGCCAGCCTTTGGCTAGTCGATTGTTCGAACATGGTCGGTTGACTTCCGTTTCGAAGGATTACTTGGCGACGGCGCGGGTTCGGCTCCGCC
>JAVRPX010000187.1:0-3035 GCA_032161985.1 Mycobacterium sp. | reverse complement strand
TCATCCACCAGCCCGCGCTCTCCGGCGTCATCCAGGGCCAGTTCTCCGACCTGGAGATCCAGGCCAAGGAGATTGAGCGGATGCGCACCCTGATGGAGACGACGCTGGCCAACCACACCGGCAAGGATCCCGCCGTCATCCGCAAGGACACCGACCGCGACAAGATCCTCACCGCCGCGGAGGCCAAGGATTACGGCATCATCGACACGGTGCTGGAGTACCGCAAGCTCTCGGCTCAGACCGCCTGACCGACGTTCGCCGCGATCGCGGCGATGTCGGCCGGACGCACCCGACAGCACCCGCCCACGATGCGCGCGCCCTCTGCGACCCATCGCGGCGCGAGGTCGGCCGACCAGCCTGACGTTCCGACCCATGTTCGGCGATCGCCGTCCCAGCGTTCACCGCTGTTGGGGTAGACGATGACGGGCTTTCCGGTCGTCTCCCAGGCGACCCGGACCGCATGCTCGACGTCGTCGGGTGCGCAGCAATTCACGCCCACCGCAACGATTTCCGGTACATCGACGGCCACCGCGAACGCGTCGGCGAGCGGCTGCCCGGCGCGCGTCGTCGTCCCGGCAATCGTGTAGGAGAGCCAGGCCGGAACACCGAGGTCGTGAACGAGGCCGACGAGGGCTTCGGCCTCGTCGACGTCGGGCACCGTCTCCAGCGCCAGCACGTCGGCGCCGGCGTCGGCAAGGATCTGTATCCGCGGTCGGTGCCAGGCCGCCAGCTGCGCGACCGAAAGACCGTAGCGGCCGATGTATTCCTTGCCGTTGGCCAGCGCCGCGCCGTAGGGCCCGACGGACGCGGCCACCCACAGTTGACCGCCGACCTCGTCGCGGGCGGCCTTTGCCAGCCCGACGCTGCGCCGCAACAGCCGGGTGGCGTCGCTGCGCCCGATTCCGCGCTCAGCGAACCCGTCGAAGGACGCCTGATAACTCGCCGTCGTGGCGATCGAGGCTCCCGCGCGGAAGAACGCGCAGTGCACGGCGACGATCTCCTCCGGCGCGTCGACGAGCAGCCGTGCCGACCACAGATCGTCGGACAGATCGTGGCCGCGGGCCTCCAATTCGGTCGCCAGACCACCGTCTGTGATCAGCACGGTATCGTGGGGCGGAGCGAACACCACGTCGCAAACTCTAGGCCAGTTACGGGGGCGGCCTCTCGGTCCGATAACGGCGGCGACACGCCAGGGACACAGTGGCGGGTTGCGGAGGGTCACGGGGCGTGTCAGGCGATATGTTCTGCGAACACAGTTAAATACCACCGACGCGATTCGGCTTTATCGGTCGCACCGCGCCGGAACATGCGGGTAGCGTCGGGACCGACACGCAAGAAGGTCCCGAGCGACCCCATACGACCAGCTGAATTACCGACGCGAGGAAAGTAGGACCCCACCACATGGCGCGCATCGGAGACGGCGGTGACCTGCTGAAGTGCTCGTTCTGCGGCAAGAGCCAAAAGCAGGTTAAGAAGCTCATTGCGGGCCCAGGCGTCTATATCTGCGATGAATGCATAGATCTGTGCAACGAGATCATCGAAGAGGAACTGGCCGACGCTGACGACGTAAAGCTCGACGAGCTACCCAAGCCGGTAGAAATCCGCGATTTCCTCGAGGGCTATGTGATCGGCCAGGACACCGCGAAGCGCACGTTGGCCGTGGCCGTCTACAACCACTACAAGCGCATCCAGGCCCAGGAGAAGATGCGCGACTCCCGCGCCGAGCCCGTCGAGCTATCCAAATCCAACATCCTGATGCTCGGCCCCACCGGCTGCGGCAAGACCTACCTCGCCCAGACCCTGGCCAAGATGCTCAACGTCCCGTTCGCCATCGCCGACGCCACCGCACTGACCGAGGCCGGTTATGTCGGCGAGGACGTCGAGAACATTCTGCTCAAGCTGATCCAGGCCGCCGACTACGACGTCAAGCGCGCTGAGACCGGCATCATCTACATCGACGAGGTCGACAAGATCGCCCGCAAGAGCGAGAACCCATCGATCACCCGCGACGTCTCCGGCGAGGGCGTTCAGCAGGCCCTGCTGAAGATCCTGGAAGGCACCCAGGCGTCGGTGCCCCCGCAGGGCGGCCGCAAGCATCCGCACCAGGAATTCATTCAGATCGATACCACCAACGTGCTGTTCATCGTCGCGGGTGCGTTCGCCGGTCTGGAGAAGATCGTCTCTGACCGCATCGGCAAGCGTGGCCTTGGCTTCGGCGCAGAGGTGCATTCCAAGGCCGAGATCGATACCCAGGACCACTTCTCAGAGGTGATGCCCGAGGATCTGATCAAGTTCGGGCTCATTCCGGAGTTCATCGGCCGACTTCCTGTCGTCGCCTCGGTGACGAACCTGGACAAGGAGTCGCTCGTCAAGATCCTGTCCGAGCCGAAGAACGCGTTGGTGAAGCAGTACACCCGCCTATTCGAGATGGACGGCGTCGAGCTGGAGTTCACCGAGGCGGCCCTGGATTCGATCGCCGACCAGGCCATCCACCGCGGCACTGGCGCCCGCGGCCTGCGCGCGATCATGGAAGAAGTGCTGCTGCCGGTGATGTACGACATCCCGAGCCGCGACGACGTCGCCAAGGTCGTCGTTACCAAGGAGACCGTCGAGGACAACGTGCTCCCGACGATCGTGCCGCGCAAGCCGTCTCGGACCGAGCGGCGCGAAAAGAGCGCTTAGTTCTCAGCGGCGCTGCATTCTCAAACGGCTGCCGTCAGTAGGCCCTCAGTGCTCACGTGGTTGTTCGGGGCGGCAGCGGCCATCATTGTGGCGTGCGCCTGGTCGGCGTTCGTATCGGGCGGAACCACCAACAACAGGATCCTGCCGCGATTGACCCCACAGACCTCGAGCGTGTTGATGGGCTGGCGCCGGTATCCGTCGAGTCGGACAGCGCGTTCCCCGAGCATGGCTTTCGCGGGTGCTTTCGCCCACTCGCCCACGTTGTACATCACGCGTTCAATGCGGCCGAGGCGCACCGACAGCACGGCGAGCAGATCTGGAAGCTCATGGGTGAGATCGTCACTCCGCGGCCA
>JAVRPX010000186.1:0-4080 GCA_032161985.1 Mycobacterium sp. | reverse complement strand
ATTCGGCCCTGGCGCTACAGCGCCGGGCTCGCAGGCCATCGGTTTCCACTTCGTCGACTACGTCGTCCACGGATGGGACGTGGCGCGGGCCATCGACGCACCGTTCACGCTGGCCGCCGATGTGATCTCCGCAGTGCTGCCGCTGGTGTTCGCAGTTCCCGACGGCGACTTCCGAAGCGCGCCGAGTTCGCCGTTTGGGCCCGCCATCGCGGCAGGCGAGGAGGTCAGCGACCTCGACCGCGCACTGATGCACCTCGGCCGTTCGCCGGGCTGGACTCCTTAGACCCGCCTGGCGCGCGCCAGCCACGCGGGCTCGTCGACGTGCGTACCCACCGGCAGGCCGATCGCGTCGGCCTGCGCCTCCCGCACAACGCCGCGGTAGGTCGTCGAATCCAGCGCTTCGAGCACCCAGCCGTCGCCGAAGGCCCGCCGGATGTCGGTCTCGCTGACCTGGGGACCGAACCCGCGACCGGCGGCGGACAGTGCGAGCACATGCACCAGCCCGCCCGGCCGGACCGCGGCATGCAGGCTCCTCACATATCTCGTGCGGTCGGCGTCGTCGAAGATGTGGAACAGGGCGCTATCGACGATCGTCTGGTAACCGGGCTCGCCGAGATTCATCGCGTCGGCTACCTCGAAACGCGCGTCGACGCCCTTCTCGCCCGCGTTGGCCCTCGCCTGTTCAACCGCGTGCGGTGCAAAGTCGACGCCGAGCACGTCGTGCCCGAGGCGGGTGAGCAGGATGGTGTGTTCACCGGTCCCGCAGCCGACATCGAGTACCTTGCTGCTGATCCCACCCACCCGCTCCAATTCGACGATCGCAGGCTGCGGCTCGCCGATCACCCACGGCGGTGAGCCGGCTCGGTAGGCCTCGTCGAACCTGTCGATTGGTGGTGTCGTCTCCATGGAGTGCAGTGTTCTACCTGAAGCCGACTTGAGGTCAATACCCCGAACATCGTCGCGACACCGGCGTGGTGCACCATCGATGGTGAGGAGGCGCTGATGTCTGTGACCGACGCCGATGCCATCGCCGACGTGGCCGACCGTCTGTTCGCGGCGATCGAGCGCGCCGACACCGCGAATATCGAACGACTCTGGGACGACGACGTCCTGGTCTGGCACTCCGGCGACCGCGAGGACAACGACCGGCCGCGGGCCCTGCGGGTGATCTATTGGTTCATCAAGCGGACCACCGAGCGACGCTACGAGATCCTCGATCGACAGATGTTCGACGGCGGCTTCGTGCAGCAGCACATCCTGCACGCGAACTGCCGCAACGGCGGATCGATCGCCATGCGCGTCTGCATTGTCATCAAAGTGGGTGCCAAGGGTTTGATCAGCCGCATCGACGAGTACTTCGACCCCGCCGAAATGGCTCCGCTGCTCGACTCGACGAACTGACAGGAAGGGCGACATGGCAAGCCTCAGCGAGTTTTTCAGCGACCCCGCATCAGGCGGCGAATGGACGGTGGTTCCAGATCAGTCGACGATCCTCGTGAAGGCCAAGTCGATGTGGGGGCTGGCATCGGTCAAGCTGCGCTATTCGGACTTCAGCGGTGAGGGTCAAATCACTGCTCCCCAAACAGTTTCCGGTCGTCTCGACATCAAGGCAGCATCGGTGCAAACCGGTATTCGCAAGCGCGACGACCATATGCGCTCGGCCGACTACTTCGAGGTCGACAAGTACCCCGACATCAACGTCGTCGTCACGGGCGCCGACGCAATCAACGGCGACAGCCTCGATCTGCGCACGGATCTCACCATCAAGGGCGTCACCAAGCCAGTGGTGCTGAAGACCAAGGTGACGCCGGTCGGCGACGGCGGAATGCGACTCAGCGCGCAGGCCACCATCAACCGCCAAGACTTCGGCGTCGACGGCAACTTGATGGGGATGATCCCCGACAACGCGACGATTTCCGGCGACGTCGTGTTCCGGCGCGGATAGCATCTGGCGCATGACCCAGCCCCCCAGCCCGCTGCGCATCCTCGTCTACAGCGACAACCCGCGGACCCGCGAGCAGGTGCAGCTGGCGCTAGGCAAGCGCGTCGACCCGGATTTGCCGGAGCTGAGCTATGTCGAGGTCGCCACCGGTCCGATGGTGATCCGGCTGATGGACGAGGGTGGATTCGATCTGGTCATCCTCGACGGGGAGGCCACGCCGACCGGCGGGTTGGGGATCGCCAAACAGCTCAAGGACGAGATCGCCGACTGCCCACCGATCCTGGTGCTCACCGGACGTCCGGACGACGCTTGGCTGGCCAGTTGGTCGCGGGCGGAAGCCGCGGTTCCCCACCCGATTGACCCGATCCGTTTGGGTGACGCCGTGGTGGGAGTGCTGCGCGCACCGGTGCAGTAGGCGAAAACGCCAAATCTATTGGCACAGTTTCGTTTCCGAGGCACGCCAACATGGCTGCAGGCAGCTAATAGCGACTCTAACCAAAATTCGTGGCACCCGTCATAAAGCCCGCTAGGGTGTGGGTAAGCTCACATCGACAGCCCACGAGGGAGCGTTTGCTCGGTATGGATTTGTACACCCCAATATTGGTGCTCGGCGCGATCGCGGCGGCGTTCGCTATCGGGTCGGTCGGCATTGCTCTGTTGGTCGGCCCGCGCCGCTATAACCACTCCAAGCTCGAGGCCTATGAGTGCGGCATCGAGCCGGTGCCCGAGTTGGCCAGCGCCCATTCGGCCGGCCAGCGATTTCCGATCAAGTACTACCTAACGGCGATGTTGTTCATCATCTTCGACATCGAGATCGTCTTCCTCTATCCGTGGGCGGTGGCGTTCGACAGCCTCGGGATGTTTGCGCTGGTAGAGATGCTTCTGTTCATGGTCGTAGTGTTCGTGGCCTACGCCTATGTGTGGCGGCGGGGAGGCCTGACATGGGACTAGAGGAAAAGCTGCCCGGCGGCATCCTGCTCTCGACGGTCGAGAAGGTTGCCGGCTACATCCGCAAGGGCTCCCTGTGGCCCGCGACCTTCGGCCTGGCCTGCTGCGCGATCGAGATGATGGCGACGGCCGGACCACGATTCGACATCTCGCGGTTCGGCATGGAGCGATTCTCGGCGACGCCCCGACAGGCCGACCTGATGATCGTCGCGGGCCGGGTAAGCCAGAAGATGGCACCGGTGCTTCGCCAGATCTACGACCAGATGGCCGAACCCAAGTGGGTGCTGGCGATGGGTGTGTGCGCCTCGTCCGGTGGCATGTTCAATAACTACGCGATCGTCCAGGGCGTCGACCACGTCGTGCCCGTCGACATCTACCTACCCGGATGCCCGCCGCGCCCGGAGATGCTGTTGCACGCAATCCTCAAGCTGCACGACAAGATTCAGGAGATGCCGCTCGGCGTCAACCGCGAGGAGGCGATCCGCGAAGCCGAGCAGGCGGCACTGGCGGTCACCCCGACCATCGAATTAAGAGGGCTGCTGCGGTGATGAGCCACTCGGGCGAAGAACAGACAACCGGGAGCGAGAACGGATCAGACTCCCAGAACGAAGCTCCCGAGGTCATCGGTGTACGCCGCGGCATGTTCGGGGCCGAGGGCAGCGGTGACACGTCCGGCTACGGCCGCCTCGTCCGCCCGGTGGAGCTGCCCGGGAGCTCGCCGCGGCCGTACGGCGGCTATTTCGACGACATCGTCGACAAACTGGCCGGCGTTCTCGGCGAGGACAACTATGTCGAATCCGTCGAGCGGGTGGTGGTCTACCGCGACGAACTGACACTGGAGGTTCGGCGCGAGCAGCTGCCCGCCGTGGCGCAGGCGTTGCGGGACGACCAGGGGCTGCGGTTCGAGCTGTGCCTGGGCGTCAGCGGCGTGCACTACCCCGACGACAGCGGACGTGAGCTGCACGCTGTTTATCCGCTGATGTCGATCACCCACAATCGCCGCATCCGTATCGAGGTCGCCACACCCGACGCCGACCCGCACATCCCGTCGCTGTACTCCGTGTATCCAACCGTCGACTGGCACGAGCGGGAGACATACGACTTCTTCGGCATCATCTTCGACGGTCATCCCGCGCTGACCCGCATTGAAATGCCCGACGACTGGGTCGGGCACCCGCAGCGCAAGGACT
>JAVRPX010000185.1:0-2796 GCA_032161985.1 Mycobacterium sp. | reverse complement strand
GCACCAGCAGACCGGGGCGCAGCACCTCGGCCCGCGGCACCAGATCGTCGACCGCAGCCGTCACGTCTTCGAAATGGCGGGCATCGCGCGCGGGATCGGCGGTGACGACATGCAACTCCGGACACCGCGCCTGCGATTCCCTGCGGCGCAGACCGCGCCGCACCCCGGCCGCACGGGCGGACGCCGAACACGCGATGATCCGGTTGGCCAGTGTGACCGCGACCGGCACCGTCGGAGGCAGGCCGGCCGCTGCCGCGGCCGCGACGGCTGGCCAGTCCATGCACCAGACCGCCAGCACTCGCGAGGTGGACCCGGAAGACACTCATCCGCCTACCGCACGAACGGTGCCGAAGGACCGCCCCCTGGCACGCATGGCCAGCCGCACCCGGGAGATCCGCCCGCATCCGGGAGTCGGTTTACCTCTGCCCGCACCGGTGACCTCATAGCCGCAGACCCTGGCCTCCAGCCGGGTGGATGCCCCTTGCCAGTCGCCGCCAGTGACCAGCAGAGTGCAGCCCTTCTGCCGCGCCCTGGCCACCACCGCCCGCGCCCGGCCGGCAGGCACCGACCGCCCACCAAGGCCGAGCACCACCAGATCCATGCCATCCATCAGCACGGCGGCCACCTCGACCGGATCAGCACCGGGTTCGGGGATGACCGCAATCCTGCTCAGATCCGCTCCCATTTCCACGGCCGCCAGCAGGCCGACATCGGGCTGGCCGACGATCGCCGCATGCCCACCCTCCGCCGTCACCGCCGCCACCATGCTCAGCGGCAGCGACCGGGCGCCCGACAGCACCGCCACCGTCCCGCGCGGCAACGACTCCGGCAGCAGTTCGGCCAGTGATTCGGGCAGCGACAGCAAAGATTCCGAGTCCGGCAGCGGGTCGGTCGACGGCGCAGGACCCCGCCGCCCGCCGCCGACCTTGCCGGAGACCGCCGCGATCTTGCGACGCAGGTGTTCTACCTGCTCAGCGTGGTCAAACCCACGCCGCTCAAGGCTCATCGCTGCCGTCACAGCAGCACCTCCCGCATCATCAGAACCACTCTATTTTCGAATGTATGTTCGATACGTCGAGTAAACACCCACCCACCGACACCGTCAAGCGGCGTAGGCCCCCGATAAACCTTCCCATCAACCGATGGTGACATTGACAAATGTCATCATTCGATGCTGTACTCCAGCTGTGCTCAATGACGAGCGGGGCTCGCTACGTTCCCGCAGTGCCGCAGCAGTCAGCAGCCTGACCCTTCGGCAGATCAGCGCCGTGCTTCCTGCGGGGCAGGCATGGAGTGTGTGGGTGTCCCGCCAGATCGTGGCCCGCGTCATGGACACCTTCGGGCCACCGCTTTCCGGCACTCACGTCATCCCTGTCGACACCAGAACGACCGACGGCCGCCGCCTCGTCGGTGAATGGGTTTACGGCGCCGGGGTGCCGTGCGATCGGGCCGATACCGCAATCTATTTCGTCCACGGCAGCGGCTACGTCCTGTGCTCACCGCGCACCCATCGCCGGCTGACCTCATGGCTCTCCCGCCTGACCGGACTGCCGGTGTTCAGCGTCGACTATCGGCTCGCACCGCGCCATCGATTCCCCAGCGCCGCAGACGATGTCCGATCGGGCTGGGACTGGCTGACGCACGACCTCGGGCTGGCGCCCGAGAAGACCATCGTGGCGGGCGACTCCGCAGGCGGGCATCTGTCCGTCGACCTGCTTCTGCAACCCGACGTCGTCCACCCGTCCGCGCTGGTGTTGCTCTCCCCCGTGGTGGACCTGACCTTTACGCTCGCCCGCACCCGCGAACGGGTGCGTCAAGATCCGGCAATCCGCTCCCGCGACGCCGTCCGACTCATCGAGTTGTACTGCGCGGGAATCGATTCCAGCCATCCCCGACTGAAGCTCGACGTCGTCGCAGGCCGCATCCTGCCACCCACGCTCATCCAGGCCGGTGGGGCCGAGATGCTGGCCGCCGATGCAATCGCCCTCGCCGACGGCATCCGCAGCGCGGGCGGCGAGTGCGAGCTGCAGATCTGGCCCGACCAAGTGCACGTCTTCCAGGCCCTGCCGAGGTTGACCCCCGAGGCAAGGCCTGCCATGCGGCATATTGCCGGCTTCATCGCGCATGCCCTGCGCGACACCCGAATCGACCAGGCAGCGGGGTAATCGACATGGGACTCTTCGGATTGGACAAGCGAAGCCGCAACGCCGCCGCCGTCATCACGGGTGCGGGCAGCGGTATCGGCGCGGCCTTCGCCGTCGAACTCGCCACGCGCGGGGGACGCGTGGTATGCAGCGATATCGACGAAACGGCGGCCCGCGCAACGGCAGAAGCGATCACCGCCGATGGCGGTCAGGCAACATCACTGCGCTGCGACGTCTCGCAGTTGGACGACGTCGTACTGCTGTCAAAGGCAGCGCAGGACTGGTTCGGCGGTGCCCCGTCGGTGGTGATCAACAACGCAGGCGTTGGCGCGGGCGGCCTTCCGATCGGCGAAGTGAGCGTCGACGACTGGAACTGGGTGCTGAACGTCAATCTGTGGGGCCCCATCCACGGGTGCCACGTGTTCGCGCCGATCCTTCGCGACGCAGGCCAACCGGGCGGCATCATCAACGTCGCCTCGGCCGCCGCCTTCGGTGCGGCGCCGGGCATGGCGGCCTACAACGTCAGCAAGGCAGGCGTGCTGTCGCTGTCGGAAACCCTTGCGGCCGAACTCAGCGGCACCGGAGTGAACGTGACGGTGCTGTGCCCGACATTCGTCAAGACCAACATCGTCGAATCCGGCCGGATATCGGA
>JAVRPX010000184.1:0-16080 GCA_032161985.1 Mycobacterium sp. | reverse complement strand
TTCTTCCTCGCTGTGCTGCCGCAGTTCGTGGTGCCGACCGCGCCGCTGCTGCCGCAATACCTGGCCGTGGGCGCGACGATGGTCGTCGTCGACCTCGTTGTCATGGGCCTCTACACGGGCCTGTCGGTGCGCCTGGTGCGCTGGCTGCACACGCCGCGCAAGCAGACGGTCCTCAACCGCGTCTTCTCCGGGCTGTTCGCTGCGGCGGCCGTCGTGCTGTCGCTAGTGCGGTGGGGTCCGGCTACCGTCTGACCAGGTCGGACAGCTCCTCGACACCGGGGCACTACGTCCGTCGCGTGACCGACCCCCGACGATCGCCGCGAAGGCGGCTCAGGCCCCACACAACCAGATTCAGGCCGAGTGGCGATCCCACCTCGGCGGCCGGCGCTTCACCGAGCTGCGCAAGGCCCTGAGAAGACGTGAGGGAAATCACCGACCCCTTCGCAGCTACGAACGAGTGAAGACGGTCTTGCCCGTCATCGCGGGCCACGCGTCCGGCGCGTCCTGGAACCCGACGACCCGGTCGACTGCTGGCGCGAGATCGCAATGCGCAGTGATCAAGTCGAGGATCTCGGGGATGACGGCCCGCGCGTTCACCCGGCCGGTGACGAACCGCAACCCGCGGGTGTACATCGACAGCAGCGGCATCTCGACCGCGCCCTGGGGGTAGACGCCGGTGTCGGTGCATACCCCGTCCGGCCAGGTGGCCCGTATGGTCGCCGCAAGAACTGCAGTATCCGCCGTGGTGTGCACAGTGATCGGGTACGGGTCCCACGCCTTGTCAGGCTTTCGCCTGTCATGCACTGTGGCACCGAGCTTTTCGGCGGCGGCCAGCCGCTGCGGGTCGGTATCGACGTAGTCGACCTGCGCGCCGTAGGCCGACGCAAACGCGGCGGCGTACAACCCGATCGAGAGGCGGCCAGCAACGAGAACACGGCGGTCCGCGGGGGCGAGCGCCTCCAGTTCCGCGCGGTAGGGAGCGACCGCGCGCCAGCCGTCGGGAATGTTGTCCGATATCGAGGCGATGGCGACGGGATCGATGTTCTCAGGAAACGGCACCAGCATCGCGTCCGCGTACGGCACCAGCACCAGGTCCGCCATGAATCCGCCGCCGTCGATCCCGGCAAGCGGCGCCATGCCGTACATCGCCATCAACGGCAGCGACGCTCACGAACCGGTGACGCCTCGGCGACACGCCGGGCAGTCCCCACAGCTGATCTGGAACGGGACGATCACCCGATCGCCGACCTTGACGTCGCGGACGGCGTCGCCGACCGCGACGACCTCGGCCACGCCTTCGTGCCCGACCACATGCCCTGGCGGCATCGGCAAACGTCCCTCGGCAACCGCGACGTCGAGGTCGCAACACGCCACCGCCAGGGGACGGACGATGGCCTGTTCAGGTGCCGCGATTTCGGGGTCAGGCGCTTCTCGCCAGGCGTATTCGCCTGCTGCCTCGAACATCAGCTGCTGCATGATGGACCTTTCTTTAATGACCTTTCTAGTATTGTTGAGTGATCTTTCTAGTAAAGTCAAGGCATGCCTCGTCCTGATCGGAGCCGGACCGCGCTGGTCGACACCGCGGCCGTGTTATTTCGCAGGCAGGGCTATGCGGCGACGGGGGTGAATCAGATTCTGGACACGGCCGACGTCAAGGCCGGTTCGATGTATCACCACTTCCCCAACGGCAAGCAGGAGCTGGCCGCCGCGGTGGTGGACAGCGTCGGCGCAGGCATCGAGCGACGTCTGCGTGAGTTCCTCGACAGCGGATTGCCGGTGACTGACATCGTCGACGGCTGGATCGACCTGATGGCGTCCGGACTGTCCTCCGATCAGCGCGACGGCTGCCCCATCGAACCGATTGCCACCGAATCGGTGAACGCCAGCCCACAGGTGCGCGACGCTTCGGCACGGGCGTTCGGGGGGTGGCGCCAGGCGGTCACCGACCGGCTGCGTGCCGACGGCTGGCCGGAGCAAGAGGCCGAGCAGACGGCGCTTGCGGTGATCGCGCTCCTCGAGGGCGCTCTGATCCTGTCCCGCATCTTCGGGAATGCCGATGCGCTTAATGCCGCCAAGGCCGCGGCGCGCACGCTGCTCAGCTCCGCGAGCGGAGAATAAACCTTTTCCGAGAAACCGTTATCGTCGGAGTATCGCTTGCTGAACCGCTGGTGGTTATTTGCACAATTCGATAATGGTGGTGTTGGCCGCGTCCACATCCTTCAAGCGCGCTGTCTGTTCGGGCTCGGAATTCTGCTGTCCCGCGGTGGCGGCCGCGCCAATGTCCATCAAAAGGTTGCCGAACTTCTTCACGGGGTCGGCGAGCTCCGGTGGAGTCGCCGGATCCAATCGGGCGAGTAGATACTGGCCGCCGTCATACAGCGCGATTCGGGAATTGGCCGCCACCGCGAGCGCGCCGGTGACATCCTCAGGTCCGCCGGGTGGCTGCAGGTTGGTGTTGATCGACACGCCCCTGCGCACCAGGTCCATCGCGGTGCAGATCTTCTGTTTGGCATCAGCACGCTGTGCGTCCGAATAGTTGGGCGCGTTCGGAGTGCCTTCCCGCTCGAGACGAATCAACAGCCACCCGGACAGTGCAGCCGCGGCGATGGCCACCACAAGGGTGATGGGAAGCAATATCCTTCCCCGGCGCGACCCGTCGCGGAACTCGGCAGTGGACTCATTTGATGATCGCTCCGGCATGAGGCCGATAGTAACGGCGGAGTGATCAATCTAGCTAAGCGGCAGAACCGGATTCGGCGTCGCTGGCAGGCTCGTGGTCATCCGTCGAGGGCTTCGGAACGGCGGCGGGTGTCGAGGGCTTCGGATCGGCAGCGGGCGTCGAGCCGTGGGGCTCGGTCACCGGTTTCGGCTTCGGCGTGAACAGCGACTGCAACAGGTCGCCTGGGCGCCAGCCGGTCTTGGCCTTCGGCACGGGCTCGACCTTGTTCGGCCCGGTTCCGGTGGCAGGCGGCTTATCCGCTACAAGCTCGCTCTTCTTCTCCTCGACCGCGGGCTTATCGTCGCCGGGGGGCGCCGCTTGGGCGACGGCTGGTGTTTCGGGCTGCCGGGCAGCCAGCGTAGAAACATTGTTGTTGACAAGCGAATTCGGCTGAAGCGCACCTGTCAGCAGCTGAACCGACTGAGCCGCGCCCGCCGCGACCGACAGAACGTCGGGAAGCCAGCGCTGCGGCGGCGGCACCAGCTGGAACGGCACCGGTTCGGACGGATACGAGCCTGCCACGTTGGGATCCGGCCGGTTGTAGCCGGTTTCGATTACCGACCGCAGGAATGGGTCCATGGCCGTGACCAACGACGGCGGAAGACCGAGCGCCAACAGCGGCATGGTCAACGGCAGCTGTCCGAGCGGTGCGGGAATCAGCTTGTCGGTGATGTTGCCGTCGGCGCTGGTGGTGACGATTGCGGTCGGGTCATTGGGGTCCGGGTCGACGTTCTTGTAGTAGCCGGGGTGCAGATAGTAGAAGCCCAGGGCGGCATTGAGGTCAGACGCGATATTGAATATGTAGGCCGGCGAGTCGGCCACACCGTCGTACGCCTTGGTCACCTGAAGCACTTTCGTGCCTTCGGGCGTGGTGCCGTCGCCGAAGGTCACTCCGAACACCGGCAGGTAGACCCCCTTCGGCAACCGCGTCAGGATGCCGCCGTCGTTGCGGCGCGGATTGGCCGCCAGCACGAATTCGATGTTGTCGGTGTTGAATTCCGGGTCGCTCTCCAACTCATCGATGGCCTTCACCGCTGCGCCAGAGCCCTGCGAGTAGCCGACGACGTAGATCTTGCCCGTGGCGTCGTCTTGCCGCGCCGCCCTGACGGCCGCGACGATCTTCGTGGTGGCATCGCCCTCGGAGTCGTCGTACGTCGGATCGCCCGCGCCGGTTATCGGCCCCAGGCTGCGCGGGTACTCGATGAAGACGTTGTCGGGTCCCGCGTCGTAGACGCCCTGGAAGCTGTCTGCCATCCGGAAGAACGGCACACCCTCCTCCGTACCGGTGACCGACTTGGTCCCATCGACGAAGATCGTCGCCGCGAGCAGGTTCGGCGGTGACACGTGGCTGTCGGTGGCGTATGCGAACCCGCAGATCGCCACCGCTTCCAAAGCAATGCCCGTGGTGACGTAGGGCCCCCACGATCTGCGCGGCTTACTGTGCTTTCCCACAGATGGACCCCTCCCGATATGTGACACAGGCCACGGCCAGCAAATGTTAGCTAACGTAGGGGATGAGCCGGGCAATAGCGACACCGGCCCGGGTGTTTTCGCAAACGGACCGGCACCGCCAGGGTTTTGCCGACATAACGGAGGGCGGGTAGACGCCGTCGGCTAGACGTCCAGGCCGATATCCAGCACGCGTACGGAGTGGGTGAGGGCCCCAACGGCGAGATAATCCACACCCGTTCCCGCGTACTCCGCGGCCGTCTCCAGCGAGAGTCCGCCAGACGACTCGAGTTTCGTGCCGGGCGCGCGGGCATCGCGGCGCTGCGCCGCGATCTGCGTCTGCCACACCGGAAAGTTGTCAAGCAGAACGAGTGCCCCGTCTCCCAAGCCCTCGGCGAACACCTCGTCGAGCTGCTCGAGCGAGTCGACCTCCACCTCACACGGCAAATCCGGGGCCGTGGCACGTACGGCCCGCAGGGCGGCCACCACCGAACCCGCCGCGGCAACATGGTTGTCCTTGATCAGCGCCGCATCGCCAAGGCCCATCCGGTGGTTGACGCCGCCGCCGACACGCACCGCGTACTTCTGCAGGGCCCGCAGACCCGGCAGCGTCTTGCGGGTGTCGCGGATCTTGGCGTTCGTGCCGTCCACGGCCTGGACCCACGCCGCCGTCGTCGTCGCAATGCCCGACAGGTGACACACCAGGTTCAGCATCGTGCGTTCGGCGGTCAGCAGACCTTGCGTCGGCGCCTCCACGACGAGCGCCGCGGCACCAGCCTCAAGTGGTGTGCCGTCGTCCACGCGGTGCTTGACCTGGTAGCCGTCGGCGCCGAGCACCTCGTCGAGCACCAGCAACGCGACGTCCACACCGGCGATTACCCCCGGTTCCCGGCTCACCATCGACGCCGTGGTCGTCGCGTCGGCGGGCACCGTCGCCAACGTGGTGACATCGGGTCCGTAGCGCAGGTCCTCTTCCAGTGCGCGCGCGATCACCCTGCGAGCCTCAGTCAGCTCGTCGACGGTGAGCTCCATCAGCAGCACGCCACCGCGGGCACGAGGCTGCGCGCTAACGCCGGGTCGGTTTCGGGAAAGTCGGACCGGTGGTGGCAGCCGCGGGATTCGGTGCGCGCGAGCGCCGCAACCGCCACCGCCGCCGCCGTCGTCGTCAACGCGACGTCCTCGAAGTCGGAGCGCGAATGCAGTCCACGAGACGTAGCGTCGTCCAGTTCATGGGCCAGTCGCTGAAGGCCGGCACCGTCGCGAACGACTGACGAGTGACGCGACATCGCCCGTTGCAGCTCGGCTCGTGGCAGCGCGCGCCGCACCGCCGGCTCGGGCGCGATCGCGTAGCTCGGGCCGGAATCCACGGCATGCGCGGCCGCCGCCTTGCCTGCCCTGCCGCCGACGACCAGGCCCTCGAGCAAGCTGTTGGATGCCAGCCGGTTCGCACCGTGCATGCCGGTGCGCGCGACCTCACCGGCCGCAAACAACCCTGTGAGTTCGGTACGCCCGCACACGTCGGTGACCACGCCGCCGCAGCTGTAGTGCGCACCTGGCACCACCGGAATGGGTTGGCGCGTCGGGTCAATGCCCGCGGCGCGGCACGCCGCTGTCACCGTCGGGAAACGCAGCTCGAAGCCGTCGATGCCGCGGGCGTCGAGGTAGACGCACGGATCGCCGTTCGCGGTCATTCGCGCGTCGATGGCCGCCGCCACCACGTCGCGTGGCGCGAGGTCACCCATCGGGTGTACGCCCTCGGTCACCGAATTACCTTGCGCGTCGACCAGTATCGCGCCCTCACCGCGGACCGCCTCGGTGATCAGCGGGCGACGACCGCTGGCATGCGCGTCGAACAACATCGTCGGATGGAACTGGATGAACTCGAGGTCGCTGACCGGCAGCCCCGCCCACATTGCCAGCGCGACGCCGTCGCCGGTCGACCCCTCAGGGTTCGTGGTGGCCGCATACAGATGACCCAGCCCGCCCGTCGCCAAAATGACCGACGGCGCGTGCACGATGCCGAGACCGTCCTCGTTGAGCACCAGTACTCCGGTCACCGCCGCGCCGTCGTGGAGCACCTCTAGCGCAACGTGATGGCGCCGGACATCGAGCCGGGCCGCCGCGTGATCGAGTGCCCGCTGCACCTCGGCCCCGGTCGCGTCACCACCGGCGTGGATGATCCGGCGCCGCGAGTGGCCGCCTTCGCGCGTCAGCGCCCACCGTCCCGGCGCCGCCTCGTCGAATCGCGCTCCGTCGTCGACCAATTCGGCGACTGCACGGTAGCCGTCGGCCACGATCGAGCGGACCGCGTGCGGGTCGCACAGTCCGGCACCCGCGGCAAGAGTGTCGGCGACGTGCGCATCAACCGAATCGTCGGTTTCCGGCAGCACCACGGCGATGCCGCCCTGCGCATAGAACGTCGCGGTGTCACCGATCTTGCTCAGCACCACCACTTTTCGGCCGCACCGGTGCGCAGCCAACGCAGACACCAGGCCTGCGACTCCCGTGCCGATGACGACGACGTCGGCACGCTGTTGCCAGTAACCGCGTCCCCCGCACGCCGACAAGTCCCGAGTCATTCTCCGCCGCCAGGCTGGCCGATCTCGATCATGCGCTGCACGCTGGCGCGCGCCCGCCCGGCAGTCTCGGGATCGACGTCGACCTCGTCGGCGCCTTCCACCAGGCAGCGCAGCAGCGCTGCGGGTGTGATCATCTTCATGTACTTGCACGACGCGCGGTCGTTGACGGCGCGGAAGTCGACTTCCGGTGCGGCGCGCCGTAACTGGTGCAGCATGCCGACCTCGGTGGCGACCAGTACCTGCCGTGCCTTGGTTTCGCGGGCGGCGTCCAACATGCCGCCGGTCGACAGAATCTTCACCCGGTCCTCGGGGAACGCGCCCTCACCGGCGAGGTACAAGGCCGAAGTGGCGCAACCGCATTCGGGGTGCACATACAGCTCGGCGTCGGGATGCGTGCGGGCCTTGTCGGCGAGCTCGTCGCCGTTTATGCCTGCGTGTACGTGGCACTCGCCTGCCCACACGTGCAGGTTCTTGCGTCCCGTCAGCCGCCGCACGTGTGCACCGAGGAACTGGTCCGGACAGAACAGCACCTCGCGGTCCTCGGGGATCGATGCCACCACCTCGACGGCGTTCGACGACGTGCAGCAGATGTCGGTCTCAGCCTTTACCGCCGCGGTGGTGTTCACATAGGACACCACCACTGCGCCGGGATGTTCGGCTTTCCACGCGCGCAGCTCGTCGGCGGTAATCGAATCGGCGAGCGAACATCCCGCTCGCTGGTCGGGAATCAGCACCGTCTTGTCCGGGGACAGGATCTTCGCCGTCTCGGCCATGAAGTGCACGCCGCAGAACACGATTGTGGGCTCGAGCGCGTCGGCGGCGATGCGGGATAGCGCCAGCGAGTCGCCGACGTGGTCGGCAACGTCTTGGATGGCAGGAAGCTGATAGTTGTGCGCCAGCAGCGTGGCGCCGCGCAGGTCTGCGAGTCGACGAACCTCGGCGGCCCATTCCTCGTCGCCGTCGACGCCGGCATAGCCGGTCGGACCATCGGTGATTCGGTTCGCCAAATCGCCTGCGGGCATACGGTCCAGAACCGTCACGGCCGCCTCCTCAATCCCGTCGGAGGTTTTCGACTTATAATCGAAAACATGTCACATATTAGCACCGCGCACGAGGTGCTCGCCGTCGTGTTCCAGGTTCGAGGCGTCGACTCCAGGAAACCCGCACTTCACGTGCTGTTATGGCAGCGTGCCCTCGAACCGGAGCGCGGAAAGTGGTCGCTGCCCGGTGGCCGGCTCGGCGACGACGAGGACCTGACCAGCTCGGTTCGCCGCCAGCTCGCCGAGAAGGTGGATCTGCGTGAACTTGCTCACCTGGAGCAACTGGCTGTGTTTTCCGATCCAAACCGGATTCCCGGCGTGCGCACCATTGCGTCGACGTTCCTTGGCCTCGTCCCGTCCCCCGCGACGCCCGAACTACCGCCGGACACCCGCTGGCATCCGGTGAGCGAGCCGCCACCGATGGCCTTCGATCACGGCCCGATGGTGGAACACGCCCGCATCCGCCTTGCGGCCAAGATGTCCTACACAAATATCGGATTTGCTTTGGCGCCAAAAGAATTTGCGCTCTCCACGCTGCGGGACATCTATAGCGCGACGCTGGGTTATCAAGTCGATGCCACCAACCTGCAGCGCGTGCTCGAGCGTCGCAATGTCATCACCCGCACGGGCACCACCGCGCGTTCGGGACGCACCGGTGGCCGTCCGGCCGCCCTGTACCGCTTCACTGACTCGCGATACCGGGTGACCGACGAATTCGCAGCGTTGCGCCCGCCTGGGTGAGTCGACTGGATTCTTAATGCCCTCTTAAGTAATACTGCCCACATGGACTTGGGCAGCGCGGCTCCGGTAACCGGCGCCGAATGGATCGGGCAGCCGCAGCACGAAGAACTGCAGCGTGGCGTACGCCCACAACTGCCCGCCGACGACCCGTTCTATGACCCACCTGCAGGTTTCCAGCACGCCAACCCGGGCACGGTGCTGCGCGGCCGCGACGTCGAGCTGGCCTTTCTCGGGCTGATCCCGCAGCGCATCACCGCGACGCAGCTGCTGTATCGCACCACCGACATGCATGGCAACGCAGAAGCCGGCGCCACCACGGTCATCGTGCCCGCCGAGCGCGCCCCCAAAGCCGTCACACCGGTGGTCTCCTATCAGTGCGCGATCGACGCCGTGACGTCGCGTTGCTTCCCCTCCTACGCGCTGCGCCGACGCGCGGTGGCGCCGGGCGCGGTGGCGCAGTTCGAGTTCCTGCTGATCGCCGCTGCGCTGGCCGAGGGCTGGGCCGTGTCGGTGCCCGACCACGAGGGGCGCAAGGGTATGTGGGGCGCACCCTATGAGCCCGGGTACCACGTTCTCGACGGAGTGCGCGCCGCGCTGAACACCGAGCGGCTTGGCCTCTCACCGTCGGCGCCTGTCGGCCTGTGGGGCTACTCAGGCGGCGGGCTGGCCAGCGCGTGGGCCGCCGAGATGAGCGGGTCCTATGCACCCGAGCTCAACGTCGTCGGCGCGGTGCTCGGATCGCCCGTCGGCGACCTTGGCCACACCTTCCGCCGGCTCAACGGCACGTACATGTCTGGCCTGCCTGCGCTCGTCGTCGCCGCGCTCGCCGACATCTATCCCGACCTCGACCGGATCATCCAGGAGCACGCCACCCCAGAGGGCAAGGTGCTACTGCAACGGCTGCACAACATGACCACCGCCGAAGCGGTCATCCGGATGGTCAAGAAGGACATGGCCGACATGGTCGATGTGCCTCTCGAGCAGATCCTGGACAGCCCCGAGGTCCAGCACGTCTTCGCCGACATCAAGCTCGGTGCGGCGGTGCCGACCCCGCCTGTGCTGATCGTGCAGGCGGTCCACGACCAGCTGATCTCGGTCGACGACATCGACGAGTTGGCCGACAACTACCAATCGGGTGGGGCTTCGGTGACCTACCACCGCGACATGTTCAGCGAGCATCTTCTGCTGCACCCGATGTCGGCACCGATGACGCTGCGGTGGCTGACTGACCGGTTCAACGGAAAGCCGCTGTCCGAGCACATGATTCGGAGCAAGTGGCCGACGCTACTGAACCCGATGACCTACGTCGGCATGGCGCGGCTGGCCAAGATCGTCGTCAAGGTCGTCACTGGGCGGACGGTAGAACGTTCTCCGCTGTGACGGAAGGGGCGATCACCGGCTCTTCGACCGGCGGCCAGGCGCCTAGATCGTCACGCTGCGTCGACACTGCCATCAGCGCGTAGACCAGCGCCGCGGCTGCGGCGGGAAGCAAGATCGTCGCGGCAACCTGCAGGGGCGAATGCCCGAAGAACACCGCGGGCGCTTCGATGACGTAGTGCACGCGGTGCTCCGGTGACACCGGCGCAGCCGCGAGGTCGATCGCGCCATAGCGCCAGTGCACCAGGGCGGCGCCGACGCCTGCCGCGGCACCGGCGGCGGCCGCTGCACCGATCGCCAGCGCGGCCACCATCGCCGGACCCCGGTGGGCGCGCCACTGCCACAGCAGGACGGCCGCCACGACGGCGACTGCGCCAAGCATGCCCACGATCAGAAATTCCGCGATGAAGAAGTGGTCGGACTCGTTGCCCAGGAAGGCCTTGACCCTCTCGCCGCGTTTGGTCAGCGCAACCAGGCCATGGATCGGTGGTGCCAGCCAGGCCCACAGCGCCCCGACCAACGCACCCGCCACCGTCAGCACGGCAACCGTGATGGCCACGGCGCGGTGGCGCGAAATACGCGGCGGGGCAACCTCGTTCATCGCCTCTCCTCAAGTTCCTTGGAGTCTTGCTCACCGTGGCGGGAGCAGCGGGCCGACCAACCGTCGGGGCGCACCTGCACCACCATGCGGCGGCCGCACTCCGCACAGAACCGGGGTGGCTCCAGGCCGAGTTGCGCGGCGGTCGGGACTGCTCCGCCGGCGGGCTCGCCAGTGTAGACGTTGAACTTGGCCATCGCCTTGGGCCTACAGGCTGGCGTTGAGCGCCTTGATCGGCATCTGCAGGTCGTCGAGCAGCTCGAGATCAGCCTCGGCGGGCCTGCCCAGCGTCGTGAGGTAGTTGCCGACGATGACGGCGTTGATGCCGCCGAGGATGCCCTTCTTGGCGCCGAGATCGCCCAAGGTGATCTCTCGGCCGCCTGCGAAGCGCAGCATGGTGCGCGGCAGCGCGAGGCGGAACGCGGCCACGGCCTTGAGCGCCTCCGACGCCGGCAGCACATCGAGCTCGCCGAACGGGGTGCCGGGTCGCGGGTTTAGGAAGTTCAGCGGCACCTCGTGGGGATCGAGCTCGGCGAGGTTCGCGGCGAATTCAGCGCGCTGCTCAAGGGTTTCACCCATGCCGAGGATGCCGCCGCAGCAGACCTCCATACCGGCCTCGCGGACCATCCGCAGCGTGTCCCAGCGCTCCTCCCAAGTGTGGGTGGTGACCACGTTGGTGAAGAACGACCGCGCGGTTTCCAGGTTGTGGTTGTAGCGGTGCACTCCCATCGCGGAGAGCCGCTCGACCTGCTCTTCGGTGAGCATGCCCAGCGAGCAGGCGATCTGGATGTCGACCTCGTTGCGGATCGCCTCGATGCCCGCGGCGACCTGGGCCAGCAGCCGCTCGTCGGGTCCGCGCACGGCGGCGACGATGCAGAATTCGGTCGCGCCGGTCTTCGCGGTCTGCTTGGCGGCCTCGACCAGGCTGGGGACGTCCAGCCACGCGCTGCGCACGGGCGACGCGAAAAGCCCCGACTGCGAACAGAAGTGGCAATCCTCGGGGCAGCCCCCGGTCTTGAGGCTGATGATGCCCTCGATCTCGACATCGGGTCCGCACCAGGCCATCCGCACCTCATGCGCCAGCGCCAGCAGCTCGTCGAGCCGGTCGTCGGGCAGCTGCAGTACCCGCAGCGTCTGGTCCTGGTTCAGGCCCTCGCCGCGCTCCAGTACCTGCTCGCGAGCCTCCACCAGAATGTCGCTCACCCGAATAGCCTTCCCGTGACTTGAACACGTCGGCCGAGCCGACTATTGAACACCGTTCAGGTTAGGCTACCGGCGTGCAGCTCCACAAACACGACGTGGTCGACGCAGCGACAGCACTGCTGGACAACTACGGGGTCGCCGACCTGACGATGCGCAGGCTCGCCCGCGAGCTCGACGTCTCCCCCGGCGCGCTGTACTGGCATTTCGCCAACAAACAACGGCTACTCGGCGCCGTCGCCGACCGGATCCTGGAATCCGTCGGCGACGTGAACGCAGGCTGGCAGGACCGCGTCACAGGGATCTGCGGACGGCTGCGCGATGCGCTGCTGTCGCACACCGACGGCGCCGAGCTGGTCTCGGCGAGCTTTGCGGCCGGGCAATCGGAGGCGATGGCCCAGATTCTGGCTCGACTCACCGACGCAGCGGCCGACGCCGGCGTTGACCTCTCCCACGCCGAACTGGCCGCCCGCACGGTCGTGTACTACGTGCTGGGCTTCACCGCCGACGAACAGTCCCGGCTGCAGTGGGACGCTGCGGGCGCCGAGCTGCCCGAGGGGCAGTCGGTGCTGTCCGAAGATCCCAGCGCACGGTTCGCGTTCGGGCTTCGATTGCTTGTCGACGGCATCGCGGCGCACAGCGACACGGTTGTCGGGGGTCGCGACTAGCGTCCTGGAGATGATCACTGTCGAAGACGTTCGGCGCATCACCGCGTCGCTACCTCGGTCCTATGAGGTGGTGGTGCGCGACCAGATCAAGTTCCGGGTAGGACAGATCGTCTTTGTCGCGTTTTCGCGCGACGAAACGGTGATGGGCGTCGGCTTCCCCAAAGAGGAACGCGAGGCGATGGTGGCCGCAGAGCCCGACAAGTTCATGCTGCCGCGCAGGTCGGACATGCGATACAACTGGATTCACGTTCGTCTCGATGCGATCGATCTCGAGGAATTGCGCGAGCTGGTGATCGACGGCTGGCGGATGTGTGTACCGAAAAGCGTTGCAGCACAGATTAACTGATCGGATATTCGAGCTTCTTGTTGCCGTCCCAGCGGCGCAATCCGATGACGCTGCCGACGATCTCGGTCGGCTTGCCCGCGATCCGTATCGCCCGGCCCATCTGGCCGGGCACAACCCGTCTGGCCATCGTGATGTGAGCGGTCCACTGACCCGGCACGGCATTGGGCATCGGACCGGGCGACAGATGCGGCAGGCACAACCGGTGCACCTCGGCGTGTACCTCGAGCAGCTCGGTCGTCGGTACGACGAGCCGTGCGAGGACGGCCTTCGCCCTGCCGAAGAACACCGGCGCCCCGATCCGACACGGAAACGGGAACCGCTCCCCGAGTGACGCCAACAACGAATCCACCTCGGCGTCGATCCGTTCAGCGACGGTCAGCGTCGTGTGTGGCCGGCTCGCGGGCGCCTGACTCGGGATCCCGGTGTCACGCAGCCCATCCCAGATATGCCGGACCGCGGCCTCGGTGTCCTGGTCGAAGACCAGCTCGACGGAATGAACCACAGCTACACCAGGCTCGTGACCCACTGCGCATCGAACGCCGACGCGCTCATCGACTGGAACTCGGCGGCGCTCATCGCCCCCGCGCCCGCGGGCAGCACCGCCCGCACCGCAGCCAATTGGGTCAGCGCGTAACAATTGCCCGCCTCTGCCGCTCCCGGCTTGCGGGGCCACGCGCCGATCACCAGGCCCGCAGATGGAATCCCGTGGGCAGCAAGCGCTTCCAGTGTGAGTGCGGTGTGGTTCAGCGTGCCCAGTCCCGGCGAAACCACCACCAACACCGGCGCGGCCAGGTCGCGCGCGAGGTCGCGCAGCGTCACCCCACCCGCACCAAGTTCGACCAACAGCCCACCCGCACCCTCGACAAGGGTCAGCGCGGCGTCGACCGATGCGACCGAGGCCACCAGCTCGTCGCGCGTCGGCAGCGCCATCCCGGCGCGCTCGGCAGCCGCGACCGGTGCGAGCGGTTCGGGATAGCGCCATGTCCCATACAGGGCGCTGACCCCGGACAGCCGCGCAACATCGGCGAGGTCGTCGTCGCGCGGGCTGCCGGTCTGCACGGGTTTGCACACTGCGACGTCGACGCCGGCCAGTCGCGCATGGCAGGCGAGCGCCGCAGTCGCCACCGTCTTGCCGACGCCGGTGTCGGTGCCCGTGACGACGAGAATGCTCACGGGCGCGCAGCGAGCACTTCGGTGAGAACCTCCCGGGCCAAGGCCATTTCGTCGTCCGACAGTGACGCCCGCGCTGTGAGCCGCAGCCGCGACGTGCCTGCCGGGACCGTCGGTGGACGGAAGCAGCCGACACGCACGCCGCGATCCAGACACGCCACGGCCGCCTCGAAAGCCACCTCCGGCTCGCCGAGGACGACCGACACCACCGCCGATTCCGGGCGCTGCGCGACGCCGCATATCTCGGCGAGTGCCGACGCATGATCCAACACGGATTGCGCGCGCCACGGCTCGTCGATGAGAACCCGCAGCGCGGCCAACGCGGCGCCGACCGCAGCGGGGGCCAGCCCGGTGTCGAAGATGAACGGCCGCGCGGCGTCGATGAGGTGGGCGCGCACCGCGGCGGGTCCGAGAACCACCCCGCCCTGGCTGCCCAGCGCCTTGGACAGCGTCGTGGTCATCACCACGTCGGGTGCGCCTGCCAGGCCGACCTCGTGCAGCAGGCCGCGTCCGCCGCCGCCGCGCACGCCGAGGCCGTGCGCCTCGTCGACGATCAGCAGCGCGCCGTGCCGTCGACACACGTCATGCAGCGCCCGCAGCGGGGCGAGCACCCCGTCGGCGGAGAACACCGAGTCGGTCACCACGACGGCACGCTCTTCGTCGCGCGCTGACAGCGCCGCCTCGACGGCGGCGACGTCGCGGTGCGGTGTCACGACGACGCGGGCGCGTGCCAGGCGGCAGGCGTCCACCAGCGACGCATGCGTCAGCGCGTCCGACACCAACAGCGATCCCGCCCCGGCCAGCGACACCACCGCGCCGAGGTTGGCGGTGTAACCCGACGAGAAAACCAGGGCCGACTCGGCGCCGACGAAATCCGCCAGCGCGGTCTCGAAGCATTCGTGCAGTTCGGTGTTGCCAGTGACCAGCCGCGATCCGGTCGAGCCCGCGCCCCAGGTGCGCAGCGCCTCGACGCCGCCGTCGATCACCTCGGGGTGCTGAGACAGCCCGAGATAATCGTTGGAGGCCAGATCGAGCTCGGCGCCGACGGGCGGGCGGCTGCGCAGCGATCGGCGCAGTCCGGCCGCGCGCCGCTGCTGCTCGACCTCGTCGAGCCAGGCCAGCGGGGAAAGACCGACGCGAGTCACCTGACCCTCCCCTCGACGCTTAGGTGCGCACTTGAACACGTCGGCCGAGCCGACAATTGAACGGTGTTCAGGTTAACGCACGCGCGACGCTGACCATCGCCGAGGTGATCCGGTCGATCTCCTCAGGCGTGCAGATGTACGGGGGCATGACGTAGATGAGATTGCGGAACGGGCGTAGCCACACTCCGCGATGCAGCGCGGCAGGCGTCGCGACCGTCAGGTCGACGGGTTTGTCCATCTCGATAACGCCGATCGCGCCGAGCACCCGCACATCTGCGACGCCCGGCAGGGAGTCGGCGGCCTCAAGCCCGGCGCGCAGGCCCGCTTCGATCGCCTGCACCCGTGATCGCCAATCCTGTTCCACCAGCAGCTCGACCGAGGCGACCCCCACTGCGCACGCCAGCGCGTTGGCCATGAATGTCGGGCCGTGCATCAGCGCGCCGGGTTCGTGTGTGCTGATGGTGTTGGCGATGTCGCGACTGCACAGCGTCGCGGCCAGGGTGATGTAGCCGCCGGTGATGGCCTTGCCAACGCACATGATGTCGGGGCTGACGCCGGCGTGCTCGGCGGCGAACAGCGCGCCGGTGCGACCGAAGCCGGTGGCGATCTCGTCGAAGATCAGCAGGACGTCATGGCGGTTGCAGGCCTTGCGCAGGTCGGTCAAGTACCGGGGATCGTGAAACCGCATGCCGCCTGCGCCCTGCACCACCGGTTCGACGATCACGGCGGCCAGCTCGTCCGCGTGCTCGGCCAGCTGCTTTTCGAACACCTCGGTGTAGGCGGGGTCGTAGTCCGTCGGCACCTGCGGCGCGAATTCCTGATGGGCCAGAACGTCGGTCCACAGCGAGTGCATGCCGCCGTCGGGGTCGCAGACGCTCATCGGGTGGAACGTGTCGCCGTGGTAGCCGCCGCGCCACGTGAGCAGGCGCCGTTTCGCCGGCCGTCCGCGTGATCGCCAGTACTGCAGGCACATCTTGATCGCGACCTCGACGCTGACGGAGCCGGAGTCGCTGAGGAACACGTGCTCCAGGCCGCTCGGGGTGATCTC
>JAVRPX010000183.1:0-4224 GCA_032161985.1 Mycobacterium sp. | reverse complement strand
GGGGGAGATGCCGTACTGAGCAGCAAGCCAGGCCAATGAGCGGCCAGCGGCATAGAGCATGGCAGCGTCACTTACCTGTTCCTCATTCAGGCCCTGTCGGCGGATGGCGACGCCTTGTTCGTGGAGGACGGTAGCGACCCGAGTCTTGGAGATGCCGTAGCGATTGCCGATCTGTTGCGTGGTCTCGCCAGCTTCGTAGCGTCGCACAATATCGGCAACGTCGTCGGCGGTCAGGAAGCGTTTCGAGCGAGATTTCGGGGCATCCCGGCGGGACAGGGATGGTCGCGCCGGTGATTCGTTAATGCGTTTTCGCAGTTCAGACCAATTTTTAGAGGTGGCCAAGGTTCGAGTTTCTTCCTATTGCCTCCACCACAAAAGCCCAGCTCAGGGCTCCCTTTCCAAAAGTTACGTCAAGACCGACGGTGCAACAGGTCGTCGGCCTGGCGACGCTCGCCCCGATGGTCGTGGCTGTGCGCTGACCCCGGCGTAGGTCCGGGTGTGCCGCAGTGTGCCCGTCAGCTATGCGGTCTCAGGTCCCAAAATCTAGGTTCTGCCCATCGCTTATTCATCGGGATTGATCGCGAATCGATGGAATCTGCCCCAACCGATGGGTAATGGTCCGAGCAGGACCCGCCGCTCAGTAGTGATTTTCGGGCACGGATGCGATCGAACAACGTTCATCGGCTGAGAATCCGTTGTTTGCGGGTTCGAGCCCCGCCCGCCCCACTTCACTGGCTGGCTTCCACGATCGATCTTTCCGGTCACGCTTATTCACCCTTTAGCGACCGTCCGGTCTAGCAGATCGGCCACCTGGATGTGGACACGGCCGCGGATCATGAATCGGTCTTGGGTCATCGACACCTTCGAGTGGCTGCCATCTGTCAGATACCAATCAGCATGGGTCGTTGGAACGCGGTTGGCGACGCGAACAAGCTACGCGCTAAGGGTTTTTGTGCTGGCTGGTAGCTAGGCGGCGGAGTATCGACGGCCTGAGGAGCCGGGTCGGCGGGTCGATGAGGCCGCTGACTTTGAAGAACTGGGCTGCTACGGCGGCGTCGGTTTCGCACACCGTGAGCAGGCGTTCTGTCGGCTTGGATCCGATCCGGGTCTGGGCAGAACGCGCGCCTTCGGTCTCGGGAAACTGGAGGTCGGATGTGGTGGCTAGCCGCCAGGCGATGCTGATGGGTTTGGCGGTCGCCCGAAAGTACCGATGCGCGAGATTGTCCAGCCCTTTGTGTAGGCAGGCTTGAAGTGCGAGGGCCTCTAATGCTGAGACGGTCATTCCCTGCCCATAGATGGGGTTGAAGCTGCAGATGGCATCCCCGCTTACCAGCAGGCCATCGGGGAATCGGCGCATTTTGTGGTAGCGCCGCCATTGGCTGGAGGGGATTCGGTACCGGTGCGGGTTCCCGATAGGCTCTGCGGCCCGCACTGTGTTGAGAAACCCAGCGGGAGTGTATTTTTCGGCGTAGTCGATCATGGCTCTGAGTTCGGTGGGTGGTTCGTTGCCGCCGATACCGAAAACGGTGAAAATCGCGGTGTCGTTCTCGTTGGTGGTCAGGAACATTCCCGCGGGCCGTCCCGGGGCTGGGTGGATGTTGACGATCAATTCGTGGAGGCTGTTGGGTTTGATCTTCAGGGGCTGGCTGACGTAACAGGTTCGAGTCTTGACGTGCAGCTCCTCAGGGCGTCCGTATCCGAGTTTGTCGAGGAACGCCGGTGTGTGTGCGCTGCGGCCCATGGCGTCGACAACCAAGTTGGCCCCGAGGTCGTATCTGGCTGCGCCGTCATCGCTGTTGACCGTCACACCGGTGACGCGCCGGTGGTCAGCCGTGACGGTCAGTTCGGCGACTTCGGTGCCATCGAGGATGTGAACGTTGTCGATGGCTTCGACCCGGCGTCGGATGGCGGCTTCCAGCAGCGGCCGGCTGGGAAAATAGAGCGCCATTTGTTTGTGGTCGAATGCGGCCCGACCCTGGCGCAGCATGACGTGGCCGGCGATCGACATGTAGAGCTTTGACCAGTCCCCGTCATCCCATACAGGGGCTCCCCGGCCTACGAGTTCACCGAGCAGTCCGGGAAACAGTTGATTGAGGATGTGCCCACCTTTGGCGAGCAGCGCGTGAGGATGGTGCGCTTGGGGGGCGCCTCGTCGAGTCGCAGCACCGTCGGGCAGAACGTCTCGCTCGATCACCGTGACGCTGGCGAAGGAGTCGGCGAGGACTCGGGCGGCCAGCAGTCCTCCGACGGATGCACCGAGGACTATGGCCTGCCGACCGACTGGCCCCATCAGAATTCCCAACCCTTTGACCCCCTATTGCCGTCCCGGCTGGGTTCGCGCTTGCGGCGAACGTATCAGCGGACCGCCACGAGCTACGGTGAATTCCCCGACGCCATACTTTGCTGCCACCGCCTGTAGCTGTCGGCGCGGCGTGCGGAGTCGCATCCGAGGCGGGGGCAAGCTCACCACCTCGACCTCCACGACATCATCGACCTGTCGGGGCCGGTAAGTAGCCCAGCATTCACCGGCGGGCGGTAGATGCTGAATGATGTCCTCAGTTTGAGACGCGGTTTAGCGCGAGGCAGGCAGCACACCCGTCGAGGGCAGCAGTGATTGCCGCAGCATGGTCACATTGACGACGGCGACCACCTCATCCCAGTCGACGATCTCATCTTCGAGCAGTACGCCGAGGACCTCGCCACCTCAGGGAACCCACAGCTCGTCGGGCGTAAACTAAATCTTCGCAACTCAAAGTCGTGTATCAGGGTGATGGCCGGCCGCCGGACACCAGGTGTTAGCCGAATGGCGTCTTGGCGGTGAACGGCCGGTCGGGTCAGGGTGTTTGGATCGATGAGTTGGCAGGCTGATGCCTCGGCGGGTGTGCGCCGGGCGCGCGAGCGTTTCCTGTCCGTGGGGTGGCTCGGCGAGGACACCCTACGAATCGACGTGCTCAATTCGTGGCGTCGATCGCGGGCCATGGGTGTTCAGCCAGACCAGATGAACCTGCCCTTCGTACAGGAGCCCAACGCAGATTCGCCGCTGACAATTGCGGCCGCGCCTGTACTGGACCGGCTTACCGACGACCTGTCCGCGCATGCGGTCAGCCTCATCCTCACCTCGTCCGACGGCCTTGTGCTGCAACGGTTGGCGTCGGACGCGAGCATGATGAAGGCGTTGGACATGGTGCGGCTGGCACCCGGTTACAGCTACGCCGAGGAATTCGTCGGCACCAACGGAATCGGCACCGCATTGGAAACCGGCCACCCCACATTCATCCGCGGCGACGAGCACTACGTCGGGACATTGGCCCGGCTCGCGTGCGCGGGCGCGCCCATACGCGACCCGATCAGCCGAAGGATTGTCGGCGTGCTGGATCTCACGTGCTGGGCTGGCCAATCCGATCCGTTGCAGTTCGCGCTGGCCAAGACGGCGGCTAACCAGATCGAGGACCGGATGCGCGCACTGGCCCATGAGAGCGAGACGGCGCTACTGGACGCGTATCTGGAGCAGGCCCGACGGTTCCCGTTGGGTGTGTTGGCGATCGGTGGCGACGTGGTGCTGATGAACACCCACTTGCGCCAGGCACTCGACGCCAACGACCAGATAGCGCTGTTGGAACACGCCTCGGACTTGCTCCCGGCCAGGATGACCGGCACTGTGCTTGCGGTCTTGCCGAGCGGAACCGCCGTGAAGATATCGGCTGTCGAGCGGTCGGTGACCCGCGGCGGCAGGATCGACGCCGTCTTCCACGTCCACATCGCCGCGGATGCGGCCGCGCAGGTGCTCGGGATTGCCCAGCCACGTGAGCGGCTCGTGGCGGTGGGCCACGACGCGCTGAGCATGCTGGCAGAGCAACAGGCGTCGCTGCGACGGGTCGCGACCTTGGTGGCGCGTGGGGTCGATCCATCTGACGTTTTCGCGGTGGTGGCCGACGAATTGGCCCGATGCCTGAACGTGGCGCACGCGACATTGGTTCGCCGCGAATCTGATGGAACGGCGGTCCTTCTCGCAGGCCACCACGACTCTGAGTCGATGAAAATGTGGGTGGGGGAGCGGTTTTCGCTTGACAGCGAGACGGTGGCAGCGATGGTGATGCGCACCGGCGAGGCCGCCCGGATGGACAGCCATGACAATGCTCGCGGTGCCGGCGCGGCGTATATCCGTCAGCTGGGTGTGTGTTGTGCGGTCGGAGCGCCGATCGTCGTTGACGGCCGGCTTTGGGG
>JAVRPX010000182.1:0-4421 GCA_032161985.1 Mycobacterium sp. | reverse complement strand
GCGGAAACCCTTGCGGTGTTTCGTGATCCGCAGACCTACTCGTCGGTGACGGGTGGCTCCCGGCCGTTCGGAGGGACACTGCTGCAGGACCTGTCCATCGCCGGTCAGGTGCTGAACATGATGGACGACCCGCGGCACTCGCAGGTCCGCAGACTGGTCAGTTCGGGCCTGACGCCGCGGATGATCCGTCTCGTCGAGGACGATTTGCGCGCGCGGGCGCGGCGGCTTTTGGATGCGGTCGTTCCGGGTGAACCGTTTGACTTCCTGGTCGATATCGCCGCCGAACTTCCGATGCAGATGATCTGCATCCTGCTGGGAGTGCCGGAATCCGAACGACATTGGCTGTTCCGCGCCATCGAGCCGCAGTTTGACTTCGGTATGGCCCGCAGGGCTCAGGTAGGGCAAGTCGGGCAGATGTCCGTCGAGGAGGCCGGGTCGCGGATGTACTCCTACGGACAGGAGTTGATCGCGTCGAAGCGTGCGCAGCCCACTGACGACATGCTGTCCGTGGTGGCCAACGCCACCCTGGGCGATGACAGTTTGTCGGATCTCGAGCTCTATCTGTTATTCAGCCTGCTGTTCAGTGCAGGTGTGGAGACAACCCGCAACGCGGTCGCCGGCGGGCTGCTGGCATTGGCCGATCATCCGGAGCAATTGCGTGCGCTGCGTGCTGATCTCGCGCTGCTGCCGACCGCCGTTGAGGAGATGGTGCGCTGGACGTCGCCGTCGCCGTCAAAGCGGCGCACCGCCACGCGGGACATCAAGTTGGGCGGATATGCGATCGAGGCCGGCCAGAAGGTGCAGATCTGGGAGGGCTCGGCTAACCGCGACGCTGCGGTGTTCGCCGATCCCGATGTGTTCGATATCAGCCGTAAGCCCAATCCGCACTTGGGGTTTGGTCAGGGTGTGCATTACTGCCTCGGCGCAAATCTGGCTCGACTGGAGCTTCGGGTGCTGTTCGAGGAGCTGCTCAGCCGGTTTTCTTCGGTGAAGGTGGTCAAGCCGATGGAGTGGACCCGCAGCAACAGGCACACCGGCATCCGCCATCTGGTGGTCGAGCTGACGGCGTGATGTTCGAGCAGCGTGTCTCCGAGCTCGGCCTGCAGTTGCCGCCGGAGCCGTTGTTACCCAAGGGTGTCCGGGTTCCATTCGAATGGGTGCGGGTGGTCGGCGAGAGGTGCGTACTGAGTGGTCATGGTGCGCTCGGTCCCGATGGTGCGCCGGCAGGTCCGTTCGGGCGGGTGCCGAGCGAGGTGCCGTTGGAGGCTGCGCAGGAGTCCGCGCGGCTGACGGTGCTGGCCATGCTGGGCGCGCTGCGGTTGGCGTTGGGATCGCTTGACCGGGTGCGTGATTGGGTGACGGTAAGCGGTTTCGTCAACGCCGACCCGGGCTATCCGCAGACGACCGCGGTGCTGAACCCCGCGTCGGATCTTCTGCTCGAGGTGTTCGGCGCGCACGGCAGGCATGCGCGGACGGCGATCGGTGTGGCGGCGCTGCCGCTGAATCTGCCTGTGATCCTGTCGGCCGAGGTTATTGTCACGCCGTGAAACCGGATTCGTTCGCGGCGGTCATGGCGACCGGCATCGTGTCGGTTGCGGCTGTGGACCACGGCTATCGCGTTATCAGCGACGTCTTGATCGTGCTGGCGGCCGTCGCATTGCCGGTGCTCATCGTCGCGGCCGCCATCGCCTGGCGACGAGAGTCATGGCAGCTCACCAACCTCGATACGTCGCTCCGGCTGTGCACCTACATAGCGGCGTGCGCGGTGGTGGGGGCGCGGTTTGCCGAACACCGCGTCGTGCTCTGGGTGCTGGCGGGTATGGCGTTGCAGGGTTGGCTCTCGCTGGCCCCGGTGGTGGCGCAGCGCGGGTCTGCGCGATCGTGCCGCGGGTCTGCGCGATCGTGCGTGGGCGGCGGTGTTCCCGCTCGGGATGTACTCGTCGGCCACGTATGCGACGGCCGTCGAAACCGGCTGGCACTGGCTGACGATCGTGTCACTGGTGTTCTTCTGGATCGCGTTCGCCGCGTGGATCATCGTGGCGATTGGATCGCTCGTCGAATTTCGGCGATCACGCGCTGCGGATGCTCAGTCAGGTCCAGCCAGGTGAACCGCAACACCTTCCAACCGTTCAGCGAAATCCTGTTCTGCCGTGTGCGGTCGTGCTGAAAAGCCGCCCGGTCGTGGTGGAATGCCCACCCGTCGATCTCGATCGCCACTTTCTGTTGCGGGAATGCGACGTCAACGACGTACCCGCAGACCGGGTAGTTGGCACGCCAGCCTGAAATCTTCGAGGCCCGAAGCAGCCGAATCAGCAGCCTCTCGGCCTCCGACCGTGCGCCGTCTGATGCGGCCTGCAGAAGCCGTCGTGCCGCGGGAGAGCCGTAGCAGCCCTTGTTTCGCAGGTGCGCGCACCGCAGCTGCGCCAGTTCGACGTGGTGCTGCAATGCGGAGTCCATCAGCGGGGCGCCGCCGCCACGTCGAACGGCCGCCTCAACGACCGTCAGTGGCAGCGCCGTGACCCGTAGGCCCTTACGCTCGACGACATCGGCGGGCGCCAGATCCCGCCGCCGTACGCGAATGCCGTCTCGCCGCCGGCCGTGGCTGTTTCTGGGCACTGTCACTTCAACGAGGTCGGGGGCGAACTTCGTGAGGCCGTGCCACCAAGCAGTGGCCACTCCGCTGGCGGCTGCTCGGCCGCCAAATCCCCACACCGCTGCCCGTATTCGTGCTGCATCGGTGAACGCATCGGCTAGCGGCGCGGGCGCACGCCGGCGGCGCGGAGCTCGAGGGCGGCCAGGCCGTGGATCGCCATGGCGTCCTCGCGCCGCCACGCGCCCACGGGATCCACGCTGATGGCCGCGAGCTTGGCCAGCGGCCGGTTGGCCAGCGCCCTCAGCGCCAGCAGCTGTTCACCCGCGGGTGTGCGCGCCAGCGTCAAAGCCGTCCACTTGCGACGGAAGAACCTCACCCGCAGAAACAGCCACGGCATCGCGATGGCCAGGATGGGTGGCGCCGCGACGGCCAGCGCCAGCAGCCACGCCAGCCAGCTCGCGGTGACACCCAGGGTGTGCGCCGCGCCCGCGATCTCGCGGGCGGCGTCACCCGCGGCCGTCAATGGCTTGCTCAACGTGTTGCCGATTAACGGCACCTTGTTGGCGCCGTCACCCGCCGAATCGAGGTTGCCCGCGATCCCGTTCGCGCCGCCTTCGACTTGCCTGCCGAACTCGGCGATGGTCGACACGGCAGAGTGGACCGCCATCCCGACCAGCACCCACACGGTCGTCCAGACGATCACCACCAAGTCGCTGATCAGCTGCGCGACCAGTCGCGCCGGGGTGGTGGCATAGGGCAGGTAACGGGGGGTCATGGGATTGATCCCAGCAGATAGGCTGGCCCGATGCGCCCCGCTCTGTCCGACTACCAACATTTGGCCAGCGGCAAGGTTCGCGAGCTGTACCGTATCGACGACGAACACCTGCTGTTCGTCGCCACCGACCGGATCTCGGCGTACGACTACATCCTCGACTCCGAGATACCCGACAAGGGCCGCATCCTGACCGCGATGAGCGTCTTCTTCTTCGACTACGTCGAGGCGCCCAACCACCTGGCTGGCCCACCCGACGATGAGCGCATTCCTGAAGACGTGCTCGGCCGTGCGCTGGTGGTGCAGGAGCTCGAGATGGTTCCTGTCGAGTGCGTGGCCCGCGGCTACCTGACCGGCTCGGGCCTCATCGACTACCAGAAGACCGGCAAGCTGTGCGGCATCGCGCTGCCTGCGGGGCTCTCCGAGGCCAGCAAGTTCGCCGAGCCGCTGTTCACCCCGGCCACCAAAGCCGAACTGGGGCAACACGATGAGAACATCACGTTCAACGATGTGATCGAGATGGTCGGCGCCGTCAGGGCCAATCAGGTGCGCGAGCGCACGTTGCAGACCTACATCCAGGGCGCCGACCATGCGTTGACGAAGGGAATCATCGTCGCCGACACCAAATTCGAGTTCGGTGTGGACAAGGACGGCAACCTGCGACTGGCCGACGAGGTCTTCACCCCTGACTCCAGCAGGTACTGGCGCGCCGACGACTACCAGGAGGGTGTCGTCCAGAACAGCTTCGACAAGCAGTTCGTGCGCAACTGGCTGACCAGTCCGGACTCCGGCTGGGACCGCAACGACGACAAGCCGCCGCCCCCGCTGCCGCCCGACATCGTCGATGCCACCCGTGCACGCTATATCGAAGCCTACGAACGCATGTCGGGCCGCAAGTTCAGCGATTGGCTCAAGCCGTGAAGCCACCGGTGGCCAAACGCGTCGAGCATCGGCGGGAACATCATGGCGACGTGTTCATTGACCCCTACGAGTGGCTGCGTGACAAGTCGGACCCCGAAGTCACCGACTACCTCGAGGCCGAGAACGACTACACCG
>JAVRPX010000181.1:0-4603 GCA_032161985.1 Mycobacterium sp. | reverse complement strand
GCGATTCCATATCGCCACCTGCGCCGAAGATCGAAATCGGTTCACCCCGTGTGCATCCCGCGAATCACATTGGAGCAAGCCTGGAGGCCCGGCACAATGGCACGCGGGCGTGGCCCCGAGGTCGAAGCCGCAACGGTGGCCATCAATGCCTACGCGAGGACGTCGCATAACGCCAATCCCGGGCCAGATAACGCGGATCCTACCGACAGCCATAGGAATGTTGCCGGTCGGCCGCTTAGCCTCGAATCCATGGAGTTCGAAGACCGATTGACGGTGGTAACAGGTCGGCCATCCAACCCGGTCTGGGTCTGCTATGACGTGACCGGGGCGGGTCGCTACTCGTTTCACGCCGTGGCGCGAGGTTCTGGGACCGTGCGAAGCCGAGCTACGTCGGCGGCCTGATGGAACTGTCGAGCAGACGACTGTTCAACTTGTGGTGGCGCCTCCCAACTTTTCCGCGCCGTCTCGCGATCCCGCTGCGCGCAGGGGTTTTCTTCGGGATGACCGGAATCTCGACCGGGGAGGCAATGCTCATCGCCGCGCGCTTCCCCTGGAAGCGTTTCCGATCATTCGTCGACATCGGGACGCCGCAAGGGGCGCTGGCCGTGCCCGTCGCCCTCACTCACCCGCACCTGACCGGAGCGAGCTACGACATCGCCACAGTGGGACCGATCTTCGATGAATACGTCGGATCCTTCGCACTGAGCGAACGGCTCCGCTTCATCCCCGGCGACATGCATAACGGACCACTGCCCACCGCCGATGTGATCTGCTTTGGCCACGTTCTCCATGGCTACGGGGAAACCAAGCGACGCGAATTGATTGCGAAGGCATACGACGCCGTCCCGATCGGCGGCGCGGTGATCGTCTACGACGCCATGGTTGACCCCGCTCACACGCACAATGTCGCGAGCCATCAGTGCCGCCCGAACATCGTGCTCGAGACCCGGGAGGGGTTTGACGCCACCGCTACTCAGTGCACGGACTGGCTTCGGGCCGCCGGTTTTGTCGGCGTCACGACACGTCACCTGATTGGGCCGACCTCCATGGTGTTCGGATACAAGCCGCGCCGAGTGCCCAGCGAGCCTTAACCACCTGCATCGCCGCAGCCCGAATTAGTGCCGACTAGGACGCGGCCCCATCCCGCCGTGGTTGGAGGATTCCAATGCCCATTGACCCAGCAGTTTTCGACGCCGACCTGCCGCCACACGGCGGACTGGGTGCCCGCTGGCCGGACCGGCCGCCGCGAACCGACGGCGCGGAGTGCCTGGGGTCAGATGACGTCGCCGAGCGGCTTGCGGAGCAGGGTTCAGGTGACGCAGATCAGATTCTGGCCCGGGCGGGCCTGCTCCAAGGAGTCGAGCGCCGCGCGGTCACTGCGCTAACCAAGCAACTGCAGCGGGTCGACTTCCCGCCTGGGCACGTGATCTTCGCCGAGGGAGAACCCGGCGACCGGGTCTACATCATCATTTCCGGAAAGGTCAAGATCGGCCGGCGCTACCCCCACAGCCGGGAGAACCTGCTGACCATCATGGGTCCGTCGGACATGTTCGGCGAGCTGTCGATCTTCGACCCCGGGCCGCGGACGTCGACCGCGACCGCGATCACCGAGGTGCGCGCGGTGTCGATGGATCGTGATGCGTTGCGCACCTGGATCGCCGACCGTCCCGAAATCGCCGAGCGACTGCTGCGGGTGTTGGCCCGACGGCTGCGCCGCACCAACAGCAATTTGACCGACCTGATCTTCGTGGACGTTTCGGGTCGGGTCGCCAAGAGGCTGCTGGGGTTGGCTCAGCGGTTCGGCACGCGGGAAGGCGGTGCAATGCGAGTCACGCATGACCTCACACAGGACGAGCTCGCCCAGCTAGTCGGCGCCACACGCGCGACCGTGAACAAGGCGTTGGCCGAGTTCGCGCACCGCGGCTGGATCCAGCTAGAAGGTAAGAGCTTGCTCATCTGCGACTCCGAACGCCTCACCATGCGGGCCCGCTCGGACCGGGCCCAACAGTAGTTGGCACTAAGTGCGCTGCGCGCAGGCCGATCTCGCAGAGTGTCCAAGTCGGCTTCCGACTTCGGTGAGTTCAGTGCGCAGAGTGCAGTACCTGTAGCGGTGTTTCGCCGAACATCGCCTTGTGCGCGGCGGCAAACCGGCCGAGGTGGCTGAATCCCCAGCGGTGCGCGATTGAGGCGACGGTGACATGAGCGGGATACGCCGAGCGCAGATCCCGGTGCGCATGGCGAAGTCTGACCGTCCTGAGATATGCCATGGGCGACATGCCCACGTGTCGGCGGAATCCCTCCTGCAGGGTGCGCACGCTGATGTGGCACTGCATCGCCAGCGTTGCGGTGGTCAGCGGCATCTGCGGACAGGTCTCGATGATGTCCATCGCGTCGCGGACCGCCGCCGGTCGGGCCGGCTCGGCGGGCATATCAAGCGCGTTGCGGTAGGGATGGTCGGCCACGAGCAGGAAACCGTGAATCAGGCTTTCCAGCAACGGGTCCCAGACGAGGGGATGCCGCAACAGACTGTCCGGGCGCTCGCGCTGACGGTTCACCATCAGCATTAGCCGCACCCAATCCTGGACAGCGCTCGTATTGAGCGGAAGCGCCGCGTCGAAGGCGATCGGAAAGTCTGTCCGGCGGCCGACCAGTGTCTCCAGTGCTCTGTCGACAGCGACTTGGTCGATCTTGACCGCGAGATGGCGGCTGCCGGCGGGCCATCGGGTGATCACTATCTCCGCGTCGGGCCGGTACACCGAGGCCAGGGTGGGAGTCGAGGTCACCTGCTGCCCGCGATGCCGCGCTTCCAGCCAGCCTTCGAGGGGAACACAGACGTGGTAACTAGCACGAGCCTCATCGAAACCGAGTGCAACGTCGGTCCCATAGGCGACCTCTCCCACGGTCACCGGACCCACACTTGTCACCCGTTGGGTGAGGCCGAAGCTCTTCGATGGCCCGAGCAACCGCAGCCGGTGCGGGTAGTAGGCGGTCTCGCACAGGTAGATCGCCTCCTCAGGCGAACGCGTGCGGAACCACGGGTCGGTCTGTGCTGCCGGGGTGGCGCTACTCATAGCCGTCTGCATCTTTTGATGCCTCCTTGAGGGTTCGCTACATGTGCGTCCCTTTGAGGATTGCCTGCCAGCACAGCCGTGTCGTTCCTGCTGGCACCTATCCCCCGATTCCGGCCAGCGCTACTCCGACGGAACGCGGTCGCGGTGATAGTGATGCCACATCGGAGTCCGCAAGCGTGGCAAGCACCGAAAAATGTGTGGGCGATAGCGGTAATGACATCGGTACAACTTCATTATCTGCGGATCGGGCACCTACGCGTCCGACTTGGCACGCTGTCTCGCCGAAACCACCGAGGCCCGGGTGCTGCTGCTGTACGGCGCCGAATCCGAAAACCACTGGGTGCCAACGTCATTAACGATGAATGCGCCGGCCTCTCAAGAGGACGACCGCGCGGCGGCGCCTTCGCCATCACGCAGACGCCGCCTTGCAGTACAACGGCTACCTCGACGAATCACGATGGGGGGCTCTCGGGCCGAGTAAGGATTGTCTCGCAACCGTCAGATCTGCGGCGCATTACCGCGTGCCATAACCGCCGTCGACCGCGACTATCGCGCCCGTGACATAACTCGCTTGCGGAGACGCGAGGAAGACGCTCGCCTCGGCGATCTCCGCGGGCTTCGCGGTCCGTCCCAGCGGAGTCTGAGCGCCCATCTTTTCCACTCCGTCGCCGAGCATGGCGTTCGCCATATCTGTATGGGAAAGCCCCGGTGCCACAGCATTCACGCGGATCCCGTTGGGGCCGAGGGCTGCTGCCCAGGATCGGGTGAGGGATTCCAGTGCCGCCTTTGTCGCCGCGTACACGGGCGCCTCGGCCAAGCTGGCCGAGGCGGCGGCTGTGGAGACGTTGACGATGGCGCCGTATCCGCGGGCGATCATCTTCGGCAACAGCGCGGCGGTGAGGAAAAATGACAAGCGAACGTTGACGTCGAACATCATCTCGAACGATTCGATGTCCTGCAGCAGTGTCGGCGCGAACGGGAACACGGCTGCGTCGTTCACTAGCACGTCAACGTCGCCCACCTGATCTGCCAGCTGTCGCACAGATTCGACGTCGTTCATGTCGGCGGCGAGAAACGCCGCCTGGCCACCTTCGGCCACGATCGCCGCAACGGTCTGCTCGCCGCGTTCGTCATTGCGGCCGGTCACCACGACGGTGGCACCGCGACGGGCGAACAGCTTCGCGGTCTCCCTCCCTATACCCGCGGTTGCTCCGGTCACCAGCACACGCAGATCGTTCAGTTCCATGACAACTCCTGAGTTCGAGGTCCATTGTTCGCAAGTATCATGAGCCCTCAGCAAGCGGCGTCGAGGACGTCGCGGACGCGGTCGAGGTAGTCCGGGAACGGGTCGTGGCTGGCGCACACGATCATCGGCAACCTCCTAACCCTGTAGTTCGCGGAGCTAGTGTCGGCGGCGCATGTCCCCCATGCGATGCCGCGCTGTTGTTCCACGAGCGGTCGTAGAACACCACACCGCACGAGTCATTGCGGCACCTCTTCAACCGCTGCCAAGTCCCCAAGTGCTGGCTCAA
>JAVRPX010000180.1:0-4524 GCA_032161985.1 Mycobacterium sp. | reverse complement strand
GCATCGGTTTCGTGGTGTGGCGCAGCAAGGAACACCTGCCCGAGGATCTGGTCTTCCGGGTCAACTACCTCGGCGGGGACATGCCGACGTTCACGCTCAACTTCTCCAGGCCCGGCAATCAGGTGGTCGGCCAGTATTACAACTTTCTGCGGCTCGGCCGGGCCGGCTATGGCCAGGTGATGCACTGCCTGTCGCAGACGGCCCGATGGCTGGGCGACGCGCTGCGCGAGAGCAAGCATTTCGAGGTGGTGACAGACGGCTCGGCGATCCCGGTGGTCAGCTTCCGGCTGGCTGGTGATTTCGGCTACACCGAGTTCGACGTGTCACACGCGCTGCGCTGCTACGGGTGGCAGGTGCCTGCCTACACGATGCCGGAGGGCGCGACGGATATCACGATGCTGCGCATTGTGGTGCGGGAGGGGTTCTCCGCGGACCTGGCCAGGGTCCTTCGCGACGACATCAACACCGTGATGGCCCACCTCGACGAGTTGAAGCCCGGCGGCTACTTCGACCAGGTGCAGCCGTTCGCCCACTAGTCCTGGCGGCTTGCCCGCCGGATGGTCTGGGACAATCGGCGGTGGTGATATGACCATGCAAACGACCGACCTTTCGCTGACCCCCACCGCGGCCGCCGAGGCCGTAGTGGACCTCGACGCGATCGCCCACAACGTGCGGCTGTTGCGTGAGCTCGCCGGGTCGGCCCAGGTGATGGCCGTCGTCAAGGCCGACGGGTACGGCCACGGCGCCACCCAGGCTGGGCGTGCCGCGCTTGCCGCAGGCGCGGCCGAGCTCGGTGTGGCCACTATCGACGAGGCACTGGCGCTACGCCGCGACGGCATCTCCGCGCCGGTGCTGGCGTGGCTGCACTCACCGGGCACCGACTATGCCCCCGCGGTGGAGGCCGACGTCCAGGTCGCGCTGTCCTCGCCGCGCCAACTCCGCGAACTGCTCGTTGCGGTCGAGCACACCGGTCGCACCGCAACGGTCACCGTCAAGGTGGACACCGGGCTGAACCGCAACGGCGTGAGCGTCGCCGAATACCCCGAGATGCTGACAGCACTGCGACATGCGCAGGCCGACGACGCGATCCGGCTGCGCGGCATCATGTCGCACCTGGTGCACGGCGACGACCCCGAGAACACTTTCAACAAACTTCAGGCGCAGCGACTGAGCGACATGCTGGCGCAGGCGGGCGACCAGGGCGTGCGGTATGAGATCGCGCACCTGTGCAATTCTCCGGCCGCCATGACTCGTCCCGATTTGGCGTTCGACATGGTGCGGCCCGGTATCGCGATTTACGGACAGACGCCCATACCGGAGCGCGGTGATATGGGTCTGCATCCGGCCATGACACTGAAATGCCCTGTCGCGCTTGTCCGGTCGGTGCGAGCTGGCGACGGCGTGTCCTACGGTCATACCTGGATCGCCAAGAGTGACACCACTCTGGCGTTGCTGCCAATCGGATACGCCGACGGTGTGTTCCGGACATTGAGCGGTCGCATCGACGTGCTGATCAATGGGCGGCTGCGCCGCAGCGTCGGCCGCATCTGCATGGACCAGTTTGTGGTGGACCTCGGTCCCGGCGAAATCGACGTGGCCGAGGGTGACGACGCAATCCTGTTCGGCCCCGGCACGCAGGGCGAACACACGGCACAGGATTGGGCCGAGCTGCTCGGCACCATCAATTACGAGGTGGTCACCAGCCCTCGCGGCCGGGTCACCCGAACGTACCGCGGAGCGGCGACGGGCCAAAGTCGTTGAGCGGTAAGCAGACTGTCCGCTCGCGCGGACGTGGGTCCAGCGTGCGGTGGTTGGCAGGGGCGGCGGGACTGTCGGCGCTCGGCAGCGCCGCAGGCGTATCCGTCGCCAGGTCGTTGCGTCGGCACGTCAGCACGGACGATCCCTACGAGGATGAGGACTTCGAACTCCTCGACGCCGACCGCAGCTATGTGGTGACGACGCCCGACGGAGTGGACCTCGCTGTTCGCCAGGTCGGCCCAGAGGACGCGCCGCTGACCGTCGTGTTCGCACACGGCTTCTGTCTTCGGATGGGCGCCTTCCACTTTCAGCGCGCGCGACTTGCCGAGCAGTGGGGCCCGCAGGTCCGCATGGTGTTCTACGACCAACGCGGACACGGCCAGTCGGCCGAGGCCTCGCCGGACTCCTACACCGTGGCGCAACTGGGCAAGGACCTGGAAACCGTGCTCGCCGTGATGGCGCCGCGCGGCCCTGTGGTGCTGGTCGGGCATTCGATGGGCGGCATGACCGTTCTGTCGCATGCGCGGCAGTTCCCGAAGCGCTATGCCACCCGCATCGTGGGTGCGGCGATCATCGCCTCTGCGGCAGAAGGGGTTTCGCGCTCACCGCTGGGGGAGATCCTGAAGAACCCGGCGCTCGAGGCGGTGCGCTTCGCCGTCAGGCACGCGCCGAAAACGGTGCATCGCACCCGCGGTGCCGCCAGTTCGGTGATCGGCCCGATCCTGCGGGCGGCATCCTATGGTGACGAGAAGATCGGCCCGAGCGTCGTGGCGTTCTCTGAGAGGATGATGCACGACACGCCCATCGCCACGCTCGTCGAATTCCTGCATGCGCTCGAAGTCCACGACGAGACCGACGGCCTGTCCGCACTGGCGAAAGTGCCCACCCTGATCGCCTGCGGCGACCGCGACCTGCTCACGCCGATGGAGTACTCAGAGAGCATGGCGGCCGCGCTGCCGAAGTCCGAACTCGTGATCGTCGGTGGTGCCGGGCATCTGGTCCAGCTCGAGCAACCAGAGGCCATCGACGACGGCCTGGTTCGTCTTGTCGAGCGGGCCACGCCCTCCAAGCTGGTTGCACTCACGCGGCGGGTGCGAAGCCGGATGCGCAAACGTGGCTGAGCGCGGCTCCGGCACCGCCGAGCTGGCCACCGCCGAGGACACCATAGCGCTGGGCGCCCAGCTGGGCTCCCAATTGCGCGCCGGTGACGTGGTCGTGCTGTCGGGTCCGCTTGGTGCGGGAAAAACTGTGCTGGCCAAAGGGATTGCGCAGGCGATGGATGTGGACGGGCCGGTGATATCGCCGACGTTCGTGTTGGCCCGTGTGCACCGCGCGCGCCATGCTGATGCCCCGGCGATGATCCACGTCGACATCTACCGGCTGCTCGACCACGCCTCCGTCGACCTGATCGCCGAGCTCGACTCACTGGACCTCGACACCGATCTCGAGGACGCCGTCGTCGTCGTGGAGTGGGGCGAGGGGCTCGCCGAACGGCTTTCGGACAGTCACCTCGACATCCGGCTCGAACGCGGACCCGACACCGAAACCCGCACCGCCATCTGGCAATGGAACGAGCCGTGAGCAGGATCATTCTCGCCATCGACACCGCGACGCCCGCGGTCACCGCTGGCATCGTGAATCTCGAAGGCATCGAGGTGCTCGCCGAGCGGGTCACCGTCGACGCCCGCGCACACGCCGAGCAGCTCACCCCGAACGTGCTCGCCGCGCTGGCCGACGCAGGTCTGACCGTCGCTGATCTGGGTGCCATTGTGGTCGGTTGCGGCCCAGGCCCTTTCACGGGGCTGCGGGTTGGTATGGCGACCGCGGCGGCGTACGGTCACGCGCTCGGCATTCCGGTGCACGGGGTCTGCAGCCTCGACGCGATCGGCATAGAAAGCGCAGGCACCGCGTCCGAAGTTCTGGTGGTAACCGATGCCCGCCGCCGCGAGGTGTACTGGGCGCAGTATCGCGACGGCGTGCGTGTCGGTGGGCCTGCTGTCAACAGCCCGGCCGACGTGCCCGGCGCTGCCGAGGCACTGGCCCGCCCGGCCGTCTACCCGACGGCGGCGGGCCTCGTGCGTGCCGTGGCCGACTTCGCGGCCGAGCCTGCGCCGCTGATTCCGCTGTACCTGCGCCGCCCCGACGCCAAGCCGCAGCAGCCGGCGGTGACCCGATGACGGCGGTGCTTGGTCCGCTCACCCACACCGACGCAGCACGATGCGCCGAGCTGGAGTCGCAGCTCTTCGACGGCGATGACCCGTGGCCGGCCCGCGTCTTCATGGCCGAGCTCGAAGCCAAGCACAATCGCTACGTCGCCGCGCGTGCCGACGACAAGCTGGTCGGCTACGGCGGCATCGCCCGGCTAGGCCGAAAGAAGCCCTACGAGTACGAGATCCACACCATCGGCGTCGATGCCGCCTACCAGGGTCAGGGCATCGGCCGTCGGCTACTGACCGCACTGCTCGAATATGCCAATGGTGGAACGATTTTCCTCGAGGTCAGAACCGACAACGAAGCCGCGATCTCATTGTATGAGAGCGTGGGGTTTGTCAGAGTCGGTATGCGCAGACGGTACTACCGTGCCAGCGGCGCCGACGCTTACACCATGAGACGGGATCCGCCATGACGATCATCCTGGCCATCGAAAGCTCCTGCGACGAAACCGGTGTCGGCATCGCACAGCTCGATGGCGACGGCACCGTCACGCTGCTTGCCGACGAGGTGGCCTCCAGTGTTGACGAGCATGCCCGGTTCGGCGGAGTGGTT
>JAVRPX010000179.1:0-4568 GCA_032161985.1 Mycobacterium sp. | reverse complement strand
AGTGGACCTGCTGGACCGACTTCGCCTTGACGTTCCGGTCGCCCAGGCCGGAATGGGCGGTGGCCTGGCGGGCCCGGAGCTCGCCGGTGCCGTCGCTGCCGCGGGAGGCCTTGGCACGCTTGGGCTGTCCCCTCCTGCCGACTTGCGCGCGGCGATTCGCCAGGTGAGTGACGCTGCCCCCGATCGCTCGGTGGCCGTCAACCTGCTGATGCCGTTTGTCCGCCGCAGCCATGTCATGCGTGCGTCGAGTCGGGAGCTGAACTGGCTTTTCAAGCAAGGCGTGTTTCGTGTTCGTCATGGTTGGCACCGAAGAGCAGGCACGCCGGGCGTTCGTCTGCGGCGCCGACGGCCTGATCGCCCAGGGCTGCGAGGCGGGCGGGCACATCGCCGGTGATGCTCCCGCACTGACTTTCCTGCCACGGGCGCTCAAAGTGGCCCGTGGTAGGCCGGTGCTCCTCGCAGGCGGTGTCGCGGCCGCCGACGACACCCGTGCGGCGCTGGCGGCCGGAGCCGCAGGCGTGGTGGCCGGGACGCGGTTCCTTGACCGATGAAGCGCGTGCGCATCCCGAGTACCAGCGCCGGATCCTGACCGCCGATAAGACGTTTCGGACAACGCTGTTCGGGCTCGGCTGGCCAAGGTGTCCGAACGGGTGACCATGGCCGTCTTGAGAATGCAGACGCTGAGCCTGCCGATGTTTTCCCCCATCGCCCCAACGATCGGGATGCCCGAGTCGGCGGTGGAACGCACGGCGCTATATGCGGGTGAGACTGTGCTGAGGATGACATCCGTCATCGGCACGCCAGGCAGTGACTGATCTGGCGCCGAGGTGAACAATGAAGGTATGACCGGAGTTCTGTTCTTCGACGGGGCGTGCGGGATGTGCACTCGCGCGCACGATTTCCTGGTCAGGCATGACCGGACGGGCTACCTGCGGACGGAGCCGTTGCAGGGCCCAGGCGTGGCCGAGCGCCTTGGCGTCCCTGATGAGCGGTTGCTGGACGCCATGCGGTGGCTGGACTCGTCGGGCGCCGTCTACACCGGCGCCGAGGCGTGGGCGGCTGCGTGGTCCGTCGCCCTTGGTACCCGCCTGCCGCTGCTGATTTACCGCACCCCTGGCATCCGGTTCCTTCAGAACACTGTCTACCGATGGGTCGCCGACCATCGCTACCGCTTCCCCGGCACAACGCCGTACTGCGAATCGCATCCCGTAGCCTGCTGACGCGCGGAATGTATTGTGCGCCAGACTGATATCTTGATCCAGCGGAGCGTTCCGGACGACCTCGAAGCAATCAGCACGATCTACGCCCACCACGTGCAAACAAGCGTGGCGACGTTCGAGCTCACTGCACCCGATCCGCCGGAATGGCAGCGCCGCCTGCAGGCCATCACAGGTGACGGACTGCCGTTCTTGACGGCGACAAAGGACGGCCGGGTCGCCGGATATGCGTATTGCTCGCCGTGGAAGGTGCGACCGGCATACCGCTACACCGCGGAGGACTCGATCTACGTCGCACCTGATGCGGTCGGCTGCGGAGTCGGCGGCCGGCTTCTCGACGCGCTGCTCTCCGATTGCGCAGGTGTTGGTGTTCGCGAAGTCATCGCAGTCATCGTCGACGCCGACGGTGCGGCGTCCCTCGCCCTGCATCGCAACCGCGGGTTTGTCGATGCTGGACGGCTTACCGCGGTCGGGTTCAAGCACGGCCGGTGGCTGGACACGCTGTTGTTGCAGCGGAGTCTGCCCCGCTGACCCGCTTCACCCGAGCTGGTCGGTGACTTCCGCCCAGACCGGATTGTCGTTGCGGTGGTCGGCCGTGATGCGGCACTCACCGTAGAGCCGCATGGTGGCGAAGTTCGTGTCGTTGACGCTGCGATAGAAGATGGCCGTGACGCCGTCCCTGGTCAGCTTCTGGCCGAAGTGCTCGCCCATCGACGCTGCAGGCGCCCAGCCGTTCGCCGCCATCGAAGCAGCGACGTCGCGCAGATACTTGACCGAATTACTTTGCGGCAGACGGAAACTCATGTAGATAGCGGCCTGATAGGGTGGCTCGTTCTCGTTCTTGCACGAGACGAAGGCGTAGCCGCCCGTCGCGTCCTCTAGCCGGGCCGTTCGCACGATCTGCTTGGCGGAGGCCAGCACCTGGCCCGCGGCCTGAGCGTCGGTCATGGGCGCACCCTGCAAGATCACGGCGTCGGTGCGCAGATCACGCAGTGACGCCAGGCCCTCACCCACGACAAGCGCCGTCACGAGTGCTGCCAGGAGCAGCACCACAGATCGCGGCGAACGGAGCCAACCGTCTCTGCTGTTCATTGACGCCTCGGCATCAATCTACGCCTGTTGTGATACTCGATACTACTATCACTAGTGTCTAGTATCAGTGTCATGGACAGCGTAATCGTCCAGGCCGCGATGGCCGAGGCCGAGGCGACGGGTACCCCGGTCGCCGAGTTGTCGTTGGATCGGATCGCTCGCCGCGCGGGAGTGTCCCGCTCGACTGCATACCGGCGGGTGCGAAACCGGCGCGCGCTCGACGACGCTGTGCGCCAGGCGGGTGGCGAGCCCGGCAGCCGGATCGCGGTCCGCGAACGGGCGATCGCCGCGGCGACCGATCTGATCGTCGCCGACGGTGTCGCCGCGCTGACGGTGGAGGCGGTCACCCGCCGCGTCGGCTGCGCGGCGACGTCGGTCTACGCCGCATTCGGTGATCGCGAAGGCCTGCTCGCCGCGGTGTTCGACCGCCACGCTCCGCTGCCCGTCGTCGAGGACCTGCTTGCCGCTGCGCCGCGACAGTTCGACGACTTCGAGTCCGGCGTACGCGCGATCTATACCGCGGTGTTCGACAGCGTCGCTGACGACACTTCGGTGCTGCAGGCGCTGTTCGCCGAGATTCTCGCCAAGCCGAACGGCATTGGCATGCAGTTCTTCCGCGAGCGGATTCTGCCGCGGATCACGTCGACGGTCGGCGGTTGGCTGAACGAGCAGATACGCGCAGGCCGCTGTGCCGACCTGCCCCTCACCCTGTTGATTCCACTGCTGATCGCCCCGATCAGCGTCCATCTGCTGGCCCGCATTCCGCTGACCGCGGCGGGTCACGCCGTGCCAGAACGACACACGGTCATCGAGGCCATGACGTCCGCGTTCTGCGGTGCGGCGGCCACCACATCCCATCAACCAGCGAGCACATCATGAAATCTGTCGTCATCACCGGATCGTCCACCGGCATCGGCCGGGCCTGCGTATTGATGTTGGATCGCAACGGATTCCGGGTATTCGCCGGCGTCCGCAAGGAGGCCGACGGCGACGCACTGCGCACGACGGCATCGGAGTCGCTCACCCCGGTGCACATCGACGTGACCGATGCCGCGTCGATCCACGCGATGGCCGACGAAGTGGGGAGCGAGGTCGGCGACGCCGGGCTGCACGGGTTGGTGAACAACGCAGGCACCACCCTGCCGTGCCCGATCGGGTACCTCCCGCTGGATGGGTTCCGCCGTCAGCTTGAGGTGAACCTCGTCGGGCCACTGGCGGTCACCCAGGCGCTATTGCCGATGCTGCGTCAGGGTCAGGGTCGCGTCGTCAACGTGACGTCGGCGGCAGGTCGGGCAGGCGTACCGCTGATGGCCCCATATGTATCTGCCAAACACGCACTTGAAGGCCTCAGCGACGTGATGCGACTCGAGTTCCGCCAGTTGGGGATTCAGGTCGCGGTGATCGAGCCCGGTTTTGTGGGCACCGAGATGGGCGGCAAGCTGCAGCGCGACACCGAGGGTGCGGTCGGCTCACTGCCCGACGGCGGCAGGCGCCGCTATGGGGCGAACCGCATGCTGTTCATGCGCCGCATCTTGCCCGATCGGCAGTTCGACCGGATCGTCCTGCGCGCCGGCGGGTTGGACGGCTTCTGAGCTCCCTATCCCCCGGCGATCCCACTGAGCAACCTGTCGCACACCGCGTCCATCTCTTTACGTGCCTGATCCCGATTCGTCGCACGGGAGACGTACAGCGCCGCCTCGTCGAGTGCGCCGAGCAGCACGTGCGCGGTCGGCCGCAACGGTTGCTCGGGTACTGCGCCCTCAGCGATCGCGTGCGCGAGCATTCCCTCGATCACCCCGAGCCCGTACTTCACCCCGACGGCGCGCCACCGATCCCAGCCCAGCACCGCAGGCGCGTCGATCAGGACGATCCGCTGGACATCGGGCGCGGAACAGCGATCGAGGAAGAGGCGCGCCCCTAGCCGCATCGCTTCCAGCGGGTCCGGCGGTTGATCGACCATGATGTGCCGCGCTATATCGGCGACCAGATCACGCTCGACCTCTTCATATACCGCCGCGAACAGCGCCGCCTTGTCCTCGAACTGGTGATATAGCGCTCCCCGTGTCACGCCGGCCGCGGCAACGATCGCCTGCGTAGAAACCTCGGCAAACCCCTTGTCGGCGAACAACTTGCGCGCAGCACTAATCAGCAGCGCACGCGTTGCGGCAGTGCGCTCGGCCTGGGTGCGCCGCGTCGAAGACTCGGCGACCACTCCGTCATTGACTTTCATACAGGCTGCACGTAACTTCCATACTGAGT
>JAVRPX010000178.1:0-2810 GCA_032161985.1 Mycobacterium sp. | reverse complement strand
TCGACGACAAATCGGAGTTGGTGTACGAGGTCATCACCATGCGCGCCGACGAGATTCTGTCGTGGCAGCGCCTGCGGCTGGAGAAAGTGGATTCGTTCCGCGGGCTCTATGCGTGGCGCGACGCGATGGTGCAGCGGTGCGCGTTGCGGCGCGGGCTGTGGGGTTGCGAACTCGGCTCTCTGGCCGCCGAATTGTCCGATACCGATGATAAAGCCAGGGCCTCGCTGTCCGAGCATTTCGCCGAATGGCAAGGCCTCTTGGGCGCGGCGCTCGATCGGATGCGTGACGGCGGTGCGCTTGTCGCCTACGTCGACGTGAAAGCCCTTGCGACGGGGCTACTTGCGGCGGTAGAGGGCGGCTACCTGCTGTCGCAGACGGGACGCGACCCGAGGCTCATGCACTCGGCGCTGAACATGGCCATCGGTTATGTGGCGTCCTTCGCGACCGCCGGCACAGCAATGCGGTGACGGCGGCCGCGACCTGGACCTGATCGACCAGGCAGGCGTTTAGTTGTCGCCGGGGATGGCGGTCGGTGCCGGCGGTGCTTTGACCGGAGGCGTGAACAGGTTGCCGCCGGTGGGATTGATCGACTTCTCCGTCGGCGCCACGGGCGGAGCGGACGGCGCCGTGGTCGTCGAGCTGGTCGTCGTGGTGGGCGTGGTGGTTTCCGGAGCCTTTTTGCCCTCTCCGCAGGCGGTGAGTGCGCCCATGGCGATGATCGCGCCCATGCCTGCGGTAGCGGCGAGGCGACGAGCCAGTCGGCCTGACTTCATGTCGAGTCCTATCTGTGTCGAGAAGTGAACTATATCGTCCAGAAAAGTGCGGCGTCAATGCGCTAACCGCGTGATATTGCACGCATTGTCGGCATTTGCTTTGTCGCTCTACAGACGGCGGAGTCCAATGGCGAGCGGGTCGTCTCAAGAGTTGGTCGCAATTGGCAGGAAGCGCCACTGTTCTTCCCAGTGTCCTGCCAGGTGGTGACTCTAACCTGCTCCACAAGACACCCAGTGTCCGCGAAGCACACCCACAGGTCCGTCACAAGGAGGTCCAACGTGAAGAAGTTCGGCGTCTACGCCATCACCGCCGTCGGTGCGACGGCAGTGTCGATGGCGTTCTTCGGAACCGGTATCGCCGCCGCCGATGACTACGCGGGTCAGAAGTACAGCGACGCCTCGTCAGCCATCAGTGGCGCGGGCAAGAAGGCCGTCATCGCAAGCCGGGCGGGTGACACCCTGTCCGACGACAATTGCATCGTGACGCATTCGCAGTCCGCGCCTTGGATCAAGGGCGATTCCTTCTCCGCCGTCACCGACACGGTGCTGGTCTACCTGAATTGCAACGCGACCGTGGCGAACGCCAAAGAACCAGGAAACTCGGCGGGGAGCCCTGAGGGCAGGGCCGCCATAGCCGCGGCGCAGCAGAAGTCCGCGGGCTCTGGGTCGTAACCGGCCGATCGCCCCCGGTGCCGATGCCCATTAGGCTGAGGTCAGGCATCCACGTAACGGAGGCGCGAGGTATGAAGCTTCAGGTTTTGCCCTACGTCACCATCGAGATCGATGATCGGCTGCGCCGTCGGTTACGCCGCGCCGGCGAACGGTTGCGCGTCAACGTCAGGGCGTATCTGCTGAGCGCCGCCGACGATGTCGACGCGGCAGGCGACAAGGTGCGCGACCTGTGCGACAAGGCCGTCGACCGGGTCGATTCGGTAGTCGCGACGGTTAACGACCGGCTCGGCGCCGAGGAACCCCAGCCGCCGCGGCTTCACCTGGTTGCCGGGCGCGAGGCCAGCTAGCCACTCACGGCGTTCGAACGCTGCCTGCGCGGCCGCCGACGAAGAACGAGCCTGCGATCACCACCAGGCCCACGACGGCCACCGGAATGGTCCACGCCCGCCGGCCGGACACCGCCGACTGACACTGGGCGACGTAGTTGCTGTGCGGGACGATTTCGTTGAGTATCGGCAGGTTGGCGGGATTGTTGTTGTCCGCCTCTCGCGCGGCCGACAGATCGGAAACGAGTCCGTTGCCGCAGCCGATGCTGGCGTTGTCGGGGCCCGGCACCGATACCGGCACGAGCAGCCCGATGACGCCTATGATCAACGCGACCGCTCCCACCAGCATGATCAACCTCCGCAAATTCATCTGCTGGGTATGCCCACTCGGTCCGGTTCGAAACCATGTCGAGACCGGAGGCGGCTGGGCGGTGCGTCAACTGATGTGTTGTCCTTGTTCGGTGTGGTGGCTGTGGCCTGAAAGGAGTTGGACGCTTTGGTAGGCCATGGTCTGACGGTGCTGCTGGCCGTGCTCGCCGCGGTGTTCCTCGCGGTCGGCATCGTGGTGCGCCAGCGCGCCACCATGGATGTGCCCCAAGAGCACGGCGTGAGTTCCGTGATGTTCCTGACATTGCTTCGCCGACCGTTGTGGTGGGGCGGCACCGCGGCGGCCGTCGCCGGCTTTGTCTTCCAGGCGCTGGCGCTCGCAAAGGGCTCGCTGCTGTTGGTGCAGCCCATTCTGGTGTCCGGCCTGCTGTTCGCGCTGCCGTTGAGCGCTCGGTTGGCCCACCGGCGCGTCACCCGCGGTGAATGGCTGTGGGCGATGGTGCTGACGGTGGCGCTGGCGGTGTTCGTTGTGTTGGCGAAGACCCGGCCAGGAGACTACGAGGCTTCCCTGGCGTTATCCGCACTGGTCGCGGTGATCTGCACGGCCGCCGTCTGCGCATGCGTCGTCGTCGCGACTCGCACCATGGGATGGAAGCGAGCGGTGTTACTCGCTCTGGCGGTGGGTGTGCTGTTCGGTGTCGTCGCCGTGCTC
>JAVRPX010000177.1:0-4724 GCA_032161985.1 Mycobacterium sp. | reverse complement strand
TTCGTTGAGTTCGTAGCTAACGGCGCTGGTCATGGCCTCTCCCGTGAGTGCGGCGGCATTTCAGACTGATGTTACGTAACAAAGTTACGAAAGCCAACCACCCGGATACGGGTAGTGCACTACGCGTGTCCGCCCCGGGGGGCGTCCATAGCGTGAGAACCGACGCCGACGGCGAGGGGTCGATGGCGCAACACAGGGGGCACGACATGCGATCACAACGGAAGCGGTCAGCCGACCATCTCGAGTCCGAAGGCCGCAGCACCAAGCGCCGCAAGGAGCCACGCAAGAGCAAGAGCGGTGTGCCCAAGCTCAGCCTCTGGGAATGCGGGATCGGTTCCGTCTGGAAGTGACGCGCTAGCCGAGGTCGCGGCGATGCCTGCCGTTGATGATCGTGGTGTGTGCCTCGTCGAAGGCGATATCGTCTTCGGCCCGCGCTGGCGGGTCGTTCTCGTTGACCGGCGCGGGGGGATAGTTGCGGTTGACCGCCGCGGGCACGTGGTTGTACTCGGCGCGGTAGCGCTCGCGTAGCTCGTCGGCGGCCGCTCGGACACGGTTGATCTCGACGCGTAGCACTTCCTCGCGGCTCTCACTGGTGGCGTAGTGGTAGTACGTCAACAGGTTGCGCAGCAACTCGAGCTTCTGCTTCTCCTGCCGGGCCAGGTCGTGCGTGGTCAGCAGTTCCAGCCGGTCGACCGGGTGCAGTGTCGCCCAATCCAGCACCGCGGTGGACCGGAACTGGTTCCTGGTCTGCTGGCCTTTCCGGCCGGTCCTTGGCTCGTCGTAGTAGGTCACCGCACCGTCAAAGCGCGACGCGATCGCCTCGCCCAATTCCCTGCGGTCCAGCGCGGAATCCCACACGATGCGCCATTCCTGCGACGGCGCCAGGTACGGGATCTCGGCGGGCAGGTTCAGCGGCGTGACGTCGACGTAGCGGTCGTCGTAAGCGGCCTCGTACTTGCCGACCGTCGGCGGATTGGCGAAATCGAAACGGATGCCGTAGGCCGGGGTCTGGCCGAAGTTCTTGACGACGAGCTCGATGAGATGCCAGTCGCTGGCGCTGGGCTCCATGAACATCGCGACGTTGGGCTGCATGAGCTCCGCGGTCTGCTCCTTGGCCCGCTGATACTGACGCCAGGCGTACACAAGGGCCGCGATACCGGCAAGAACGGCCAGCCAGGCCGCGAGCGCCGTCCACGCTCCGGCGGATATGTCGGCCACGTCGCGTGCGCGGGCCTCGAACCAATCCACGCCACGGTGTATACCACGGTCGGCTGGTAGCTACAGCATTCGCCGGGCCGTAGCTAACTGCGTTGCTGGGACGACGCTGCTTTGTGGGTAAATAGAGACTGGAGTGCCTCACGAGAATGTGGGTGCATTGCCGACGGTGGCAAAGACTGGTCGCTACGTGTGGCGGCCGTCACGCACCTCAGAGGGCGCTGTCGCTCGGAGGTGGGCAAAACGGCATACGCCCTGCGGCTTCGGCCGAATGGGAGTGTTCTGGCCCGCGGCCGGCCACCATTTCCCGTCTCTCCGCACGAGCACATGAACCTCAATCACCGTTGAGGTCAAGACGACTCGCAGTCCTAGGACGCGGCGGCCACGAGCACCGCGGGTTCGACCGGCGCCATCGGCGGCCCGGCATCCACCAGTCGTTCGCTGCGGGCCAGCCAGTCTGTGTCTGCCCACACCACGTGCGCGGGCAGCCGCCGCCAGTACTCCGGATGCGCCCGCAGATAGACGTCGACGCTGGCGTGCACCAGCGGGCTGGCAGGCAGCCGTCGCAGCGAAATCGTGCGCGCGCTGCCCGCGAGGGCGTCGTATTCACTCGGTGCCGGCGCCTCGCGTCGGCTGCCGCCTCGGAGCGTGACGCCTGCCTGCACCGCGCCGTCGAGCATCCAGTCCAGCGCGATGTCCGCCAGTGGCCAGCACGCCCCTGGCCCGCCCGCGACATCGCAATGCGTCCCGCGGAACCAGACTTCCTCAACGCCTTCCGGCGCTTCCACAAGGTGACCGGCGCGCCGACCGTGGCCGCCGTCGACCGCGACCGCGTGCCTGCCCGCGACGACATTGGTCACGCGCGTCTCATGCCGACCCGTCACCTTCGCCATGTCCCAGAGCCCCAAAAACTCTACGGGAACACCGATTTCGCGATGACCGGCCAGTCGTGCCGCCAGCAATGTGACTCGCTGCCAGTCCGCAGCGCTGCGACGTGTGCGCGGCACGGCGTAGGTGGCCAGCACGTAGTCCGTCAGGTCGGGCAGCACGCCGACGATGCCGAGCAGACGGGTCAGGGCGTGAGCGCAAGAGGCGCCGCGGCCGACCCCGAACATGAAGATCCGGTCGCCGGGGGCCCACCTGTCGACGAGAAATTCGTATGCCTCGGCGATCGTGGCCCTGGCATCGTCGTCGGCGGACTCGCGCCACCGCAGCCTGGCCAACGGGCGGCGGTCGGATGCGGGCAGCCGCGTACCAGGGTGATACCAAGTGATCTGCTCGTCGCTCTCCTCGAGCAGGCGCAGCAACGCTTCGGCGTTGGTCGCATCGCGCGGCCCAGGATGGCCACGTGCGCGGTCAAAGCACAGCACAATGTTCTTCACGACGACCCCCGACGGTCTATTTACGCTGTTGCGGCAAGTTTGCCCGGCAAAAGCCGCCGTGTCCTGCGTATCGGACTACTCGAATCGGGAATTCCTACGGATTCTCTACAAAGCGACCTCACTGGGCACGGAATCCGTCGCCGATATGCCACATGCACAGCCGAATTCCTCCGCTGTGAGCCCATCCGCGGAGTTCATGTCGCAACGGCCGAACGGCGGAGCGCCCTCAGGCAAACCGCCGCGGAAGCCAGAACCGTCGGTGTACTGGTGGGCGACCTTGCCGGGATACGGCGGGTTGTGGCCGTAGGCGGCGACCACCAACCGGATGCCGGGCGGTTTGTTCGGCCACAGACTGTTCAGGTCGCCCACGTTGCCGTACCCGATCACCTTGGCCGTCGACCCGACGAACGCGCCGACCGCGTCGTAGGCCGCGTTGATGCCCGCCGATCGGTCGCCGCGGATCTGGCTGCCCCACGACTCCACATCGAGCATCACCGCCATCTTCGGATGCGGCGTGCCGACCAGCTCCTTGAACGTGTCGACCGTTTGCTGCCAATTCGGCCGCCAGACAAAGTAAACGATGAAGAACGTCAGACGGCCGCTGTCGGCGTTGCGCAGACACCACCCATAGTTGTTGACCCAGCGGCGATCTCGATGCGTACCGTCGTTGGACCGGATGCACAACACCGGATACGGATAACTGTCATTGAGGCCGACCTGCCACTCGGACACATCGGCATAGAGCGTGTCAGCCACGTCTGTAGTCTGCGCGAGACTACGACAAGGGAACGTCGACGCCGGCGCTGATCGGGTCCCCGTGCACCTCGAGTGACTCAGGTGTAGTCCCCGGCGGCACATCGAAAGCGATTGCTACATCTGCAGTATCGCCCGCATTCAGGTCCGCCCAGGTGCCATTCAGGTACGCCGTCGCCTCGTCGTCGACCGAGTACGTCGTGCCGCCGGCCTTGAGTTTCTGCAATGTCGCGAGGAATGTCGCCTGCGCGTCGCCGGAGTTCAACACGGTCATGTGCACGACGACGAACTCACCCTGCGCGACCCTCTCCACGGGCGCGTCCTGATACTTGACCGACGGCGCGTTTTCCACACCAGTGACGGCGAACGTCAGGCCGCCGGCGGAGGCTTGGGCGCCGGAACCTGAAGCGGTCGTTGGTGATTCGCTTGCGGTCTCAGGCACGCTGCTCTCATCCGACGAGGTGGTCGGCGTCGTGGATTTCGACGTACTGCTGGGACCCGACGAGATGATCTCGGGCTTGTTGATGAACACCCCGTAGATGACGACAAGAACCAGCACTGCGAGCAGGGCCGCACATGCGGAGCCGAACCAGATGAGGAGCTTGCGGCGGTCGTCCGGTGCCGGTGGCTCACCAGAAGGCGGTGGCGCGAGCGGTGCGCTGGCGTACGACGGTTCGGCCGGTGGTGGCGGCGGCGGAATTATCGGTGTGGTCTGCTGCGCACTGGGCAGGCTCGCCGGAAGGTCGATGACCGCAGTCGGCCCCGGCTCAGGTTCGGGCGGCGCGACGGGCTCGGGCGTCGGCTCAGGCTCGGGTTCTGGCTCGGGCTCGGGCTCGGGTTCCGGCTCTGGGGCCCAGTGTGCGCCGACGTGCTCCCCGGCGGGCCGGATCGGGACGACGGTGGTGGGCTGTTCGCTCGCAGGCGGTTCCGCAGGGGCCGTGGGCTCTGTCGGCTCGTGGGCGGTGGGGGCCCGGTGTTCGGTCCACGCGGACCCGTCCCAATACCGTTGGCCGCCTGAGCCGTCGGGGTCCGAATACCAACCAGCAGGTGTGGTCATCGCGGGAGAATAACGCAGGGTAGCTGTGACCCGCGTGACTTTTGCTCATGCTAACAATCGCGGCGGTGTCGGTCAGCCGTCCATCAGCGTGCGCCACTGCTCCAGATTGCTTGCCCGGTACACGTAGTTGGTGCGACGCACTTCCGACAGCGACGCGCTCGGCTCCGCCGAGTACCAGTGGCCAGGAAACACGGTGGGATCGCCAGGCAACTGCGCGAGCGCCTGCAGGCTGCGGTAGATCGCGTCGACGTCGCCGCCGGGGAAGTCGGTGCGCCCACAGCCCTCGAGGAACAAGGTGTCGCCCGCCACGAGCCGTC